>NZ_KV801102.1:0-78509 GCF_001810405.1 Staphylococcus sp. HMSC069D12 | reverse complement strand
CTTTTTATCGAGTCTATCTCTTATCGCATCTAACACAACTTCAGGTGTCGCGAAATCCATATCAGCTATCCACATACGAATCAGTTCATCATGTTCTTCTAAATCTGAAGTATCTGCGTCTCCAAATAAATAGCCTTTATAACCTTCTACATTCATCGCATTTGTAGAACGACGGTCTATGATCTCATCAAAATTGTACGTCACATGAATGCCTCCTAGAATCATTGTTTAATAAGTCTTATTGTAATACTTCCCATTTATGAATTCACTTTTTAAGATTTCCACTTCTAAATATAAAAAGTGGGAGAAAGACAAAGAATTCATATAAAATTCTGCCCCTCTCCCTATTCCAAAAATTTACGCAAGTCCATCAATAACGTAAGTCACACCTAGAATTGCAAATGTGATGGCTATCATCGTTGATACTAGAATCATCCCCATCATAGGGTTAAAAAGTAAAATAATTCCTAATAGTAAGCCTAAAACGTTAACAATGATAGATAGTCCCTTCAAACGGCTTTGTTTTGAAATGGTCATTAGTCCAATAACTGAACTTACAATAAACCATGCGGCAAACATAAATATGAATAAGGTTGAACTTGCCCCAACGTTAAATATCACAAGTAGTCCAAATAT
Source organism: Staphylococcus sp. HMSC069D12 (assembly GCF_001810405.1). NCBI lineage: Bacteria > Bacillati > Bacillota > Bacilli > Caryophanales > Staphylococcaceae > Staphylococcus > Staphylococcus sp. HMSC069D12. The sequence goes on along the minus strand of NZ_KV801102.1, from coordinate 77,873 downwards.
AATATCAATAATTCCTATGACAACAATTAATCCTGAACCGCTACCGGCAATCGCTCTCGCAGCACGGCGGAATAATAGTTGAATCACACCATTAATAAGAATTAATAAGCCAATAAGCCAAGTAAGTGTGTAGAAATTTTTAACAGGATAACTGAAAATAATAACTGCAACAATTAATAGTAACGTTCCCATAATTAAGCTTGACCATTTTAATTTTCCATTGTCTTGTACCATTCAAAATCCTCCTCTCATTAAAAATAGCCATTATATCAAGTATATTGAAGTTGCGTTGGACTAACAACGAATACATCTTACATCGTTTTACATGAAACATATTATATTTAATTCACGACCTCTTTAGTTTCTTACTTTTCCGAAAAGGGTAGACTAAACGTAGTATAAAATTAGGAGGCGTATCAATGAATACAAAAAGAGCATTAGTTGTAGTAACAAGTGTAACGAAATATCCTGATATGAATCGTCCAACTGGATTATGGTTTGGTGAGGTTGTTCATTTCGCGGATGTCTTATATAAAAATGGTTATAAAGTACATTATATTAGTCCAGAAGGTGGCTATACTGCCATTGACCCTCAAAGTTTACAAGAAGATATGATGACAGATTTAGACTGGGAATATTATCAGAATAAAGACTTTATGACACGTCTTGGTCATACAGTTACACCTGACGCAGTTAAAGCTGAAAATTATGACGTCATTTATTTCGCTGGTGGTCATGGTACAATTTGGGACTTCAAAGATAATGAAGATTTACAAAAGCTAACTCAAGAAATTTATGAAAATAACGATGTTGTTGCTTCAGTTTGCCATGGTGCAATTGGCTTATTAAATGTAAAAGATGCTGAAGGTAAACATATTATCGATGGCAAAACGGTTACTGGCTTCTCAAATAGTGAAGAACAAGCAGTGGGCTTAGCCGACGTTGTTCCTTACCTTACTGAAGATGAACTTAAAAATCGTGGTGCAAACTATGAACAAGGTGATAACTGGACTGAGTTTGCAGTCGCTGATGGTCGCATTATTACTGGTCAAAATCCACAATCTGGTAAAGCCGTAGCAGAAAAATTCTTAGAATCACAAAAGTAAATTCTTAGACTGCCCGCATAGTAAAATTTACAAAGATGCCTACATGATTTGGAACAATAACGCTTTGATTCCAATATGTAGGCATCTTTATTTATCTATATTAAATTACAACATATTCACTTTTAACAAATCAATGACACCGCTAGAGGCACTAGGGAAAGCAAAGATTAATTTATTTAAATCTTGTGCTGTTATGCGTTGATTAATAATAAATACGAGTAAATTTACTAAATCAGCTGCATCGACGCCATATATATCTGCGCCAACAAGTCGTTTCTCTTCATCTAAAACGACATACATTTCTGCATCCGTTTCATTTTTATATTCAATTACCATTTGTTTACCAAACGGAATATGTTTAACTGTGTAACGTTCATTTTGCTCAGCTTCTTGAACACTAACACCAATTTGAGAAAAATGACTTACTTGACTATGAAACAATCAAACATGAAATTAAAGCTCGCGACTTACAAATTGATAATCCATTCACTAAAGATCCACAAGTCGCATTTATCAATAATGCATATCAATTCTTAGGTGATAAACTCGTTCGTACTGCTAAACCTCATAAAATATTAAGTGGAAAAAACGGACGTTTAATTGCCATAAAATTAAATATCATTAGTCGTAAAACGCTCAGCGGTATTCAAACGAATCTCGATGACCAAGCACTTAATCCAAGCATGCAACCGATTCAAGGACTATACGCTGCTGGGGAAGCATCTAGTTTTGGTGGTGGCGGTGTTCACGGATATCGTTCATTAGAAGGTACTTTCCTAGGGGGTTGTATCTTTAGTGGTATTCGTGCAACTGAAGGCATCCACCATCATATACAGTAAATTTCATAAATATACACTTCTAAAATAAAGTATTTTCAAAATGTATATCCCACCACTTTTTATGCATTTTGTTGTAAAATTATATCAAATATTATTTTTTTAATTAATAGTTATCAATTTTACAATTTTTTGCAAAAGAAGGTGATGGTATGCCTCGCGATAGCTTGAAATCTTTGAAAAATAAAACTGTAACCGTAATAGGTCGAATTGAACATATTACTATAACACCTAAAGTAAAAATTCCAAACAAGCCTATTTTCTCAAAAATTTTATTATTAGATGTTAATATTGGCGGTCAGTATTTCGATCACGTTTGGGTTTATGCATCAAAGAGATACTTTCATAACCAAGAACCCTTTTTACAACAAGTTGTAAAGTTTAAGTCTAAAGTAACGCCTTATGTTAAACATGGCCAACGTGGCTACGTCGAAGATTATGGTATTGATTATGTCAAAAGCCTAAACATACTGCCTAATACGTCAATGGAAGAATATGACGAAAGATATTATGTTGATGATCTTACTGTAGACTTTTTCTTAACGAATTAAAAGCACATTGCAAAGCTTGATTAACTATCAAGTGCAATGTGCTTTTGTTATTTTATTTTACTTTTAAACCACGATAACGGTTCAATGTTCCGATAAATTCTTGCTTACGAGGAAGCGCTAAATTACCAGGATGTCCATCAAAGTTAGATATCGCTTCGATGCCTTCTTCGTCAATTAAGTCGTACATTTGATTCGTTGCATCAATAAGACTCTTATGATTATCTATAAGGTGATGTCTAAAGTAATTCATCATAACGGTCAACGCATTGGTTTGACTGTCATCCACTAATTGTTCTAAACCAGATATATCTATTGCATCTTTGCCGTACATCACTGTGTGTAGCCCTTTGGCTTTCATTCGATCATCTTTCCCTTTTTTAGAGAATGAAGCATCTAAAGGGACACGAGATGGAATCGCACCAAATTGCGTATTTGCCTGTAGGTCACGTTGGTATCCATCTGATTGAGCAATCTCTTTCGCCTCAGTAGTTACATCTTTCAAATGATACTCATCCATCATTAAGACTTGATCGGCCACGTCAAAATAATCACCAGACCCACCAACAATTAGAATAGTTGAAACTTGATGCGCTTCAAAAAGTGGTCTCACTTTATTAGAAAATGGTGTTATTGGTTCTTTATCAGGCGCAATTAACTTCTGCATACGTCCATCACGAACCATAAAGTTCGTCGCCGATGTATCTTCATCAATAAGTAGCGTTGACGATTGTGTTTCTAATGCTTCCATGACATTAGCTGCTTGTGACGTGCTCCCACTCGCATTGTCAGTCGAAAAGTGCGTTGTATCTTTCTTGCCAGGTAAGTTATCTATAAATGGACTGATGTTAACATTTTGAATTCCACGTCCATCTTCAGCTCGTATCTTCATAGCGTCATGACGCGTAATAACAAACTCACGGCCATCATTTGGAATATGGTCATAGACACTACGTTCAAGCGCTTCTAATAGGGTCGATTTACCGTGATAACCACCGCCAACAATCAACGTTATGCCTTCAGGAATAGACATCCCTGTGACTGCCCGACCACTTGGTAAGTTGAATGTTGTTTCGAAAGCTTGCGGGCTCGTAAATTGAATAGCACCTTTCATTGGCTCATCGGATACACCGCTTTTTCGTGGTAAAATGGCGTTATTTTCGACAAAAGCGACTAAGTGTTGTTGTTCAAGTTGATTCCTAATATACGTTTGGTCTAATTTTAATGTTACTTGATGTTGAAGTGCTTGTTGATCAATATTTTGATACATGATAGCTTGATTTACTATCTTTGGTAAGCCATTTATAAGTGTATGGGCCGCAACTTTTCCAAGAATCTTACGTCCTGTTGCTGGCATACCAACTTCAATGCGCACTTCAATTTCTTTATCATTAATTACGACTGATGTACGTTCTAACATTTCTTGACCACAATGATCGATGAAAATTTTACCATTTTTACCTGAACCTTTAACAGTACGATTAAATGCCGAAGTTTGATGGCCAAATGCTCTAGTTAAGAAATCTGATACTGCAATACGTTTGTCTTTCTCATCTAATAATTCACTTGGAATTTTGGCGACATCACGTTGAATGATAAGACGCATTTTTGAAGGTGGCGCATAAGGATCCACCTGTACATGATCGATTGCTAAGTGAAATTGATCAAAGGCATATATGCCTTTCATTCGTTTATACGCTCCATATTTTTGTCCATCTAACGATTTTAATGTCTTTTCGAGATCTATTGAGCGCTTCATCATTATTCCTCCGTTCAGTAAGTGTCTATTCACAGTTTACCCAACCTAACCGGCACGCATAACTTCATTCAAGAAATTCTTGATTTGAATATAAAAAATGCATCTCAAGCATTGGATTTTCATCCTTCAGCTGAGATGCATATCATCGAATTATTAAAACCTCTCAAAAAATTCTTTTCACTAATAATGAAAAAGTACAAAGACTCATCTTGCACTTTTCCAAATATAATTATAATGCAGTATAACCACCATCAATTGTAAATACGCTACCTTGTGCGAATGATGAAGCGTCAGATGCAAGGTATACAACAATGCCACCTAATTCTTCTGGTTCACCTGGACGACCCATTGGTGTCGCCCCCATCCAATAATCGATCATTTCGCCTCCAGTATTAAACATTGGTTCAGTTAATGCCGTTTTCATGTATCCTGGCGCAATTGTGTTTACTTTGATGCCATATTTTGACCATTCCATTGCTAAACTTTTTGTTAACATGATAACGCCTGCTTTAGATGCATTGTAAGATGCTTGTTCTTGTGGTTTATTGGCAATTAATCCTGACATTGATGATGTATTAATGATTGAACCATAGCCTTGTTTTATCATTTGACGTCCTACTGCTTGTGCTACTAAGAAGACACCATTTAAGTTTAAGTTAATTACTTTTAACCAGTTTTCGTAAGATACGTCTTCTGCTTTTTCATTAATTGTCATACCAGCATTATTTACTAAGATATCAACTTTACCGTACTCATTCACGACGTCGTCTACCATTTTGCTAACATCTTCTGGATTTGTAACATCTACTTTTAATGCTGTCGTTTTAACGCCTTCATTATCTGCAACGGCTTTTGCTGTTTCTTGAGCTAAATCTAATTTAATGTCTGCAATAACAATATCTGCACCTGCTTGTGCTAATGCTTCTGCCATAGCTTTACCTAGTCCCATGGCACCGCCTGTTACGATTGCTACTTTACCGTTTACTTTAAATGGAAGATCATCCAAATAATAAACGCGAATGTCATCACACGTCGTGGATTGAAAATCTCAGCCATCACACCTGATAACCATGAAGCGATAGCTACGACTAAACCGTAAACGGTTAAGACATTGCCGGCTTCAGAATTATCAAAGCCAAGACTCATAATATATTTAGATAAAAATGCTTTATACCGTCTCCGGTCATAAAGATCGCTACGGCAATGTATCCCTATATTAATACCATAAGCAATCCTAGAAATTGACGTTCTCGTTTGTCTATCTCGTTCGCCATTTTAATCCCACTTTCTACCTTTGTTTTATTCATTATTTTTGTTCTGAATTAAATTGTTCATGTGCAAGACGTTCAAGTGGAATGCCTTGTTTAAAGCGTTCTGTATATTGCTCAAAGCTTGCAACTTCATCTTTAGTTGGTTCGATTGTCATTGATTCTGTTCCTTTAAACGCAAAGTCATTCAAATATGTTGCTAAATTTGATGTCTCTGTTTCAATCATGTATCTCGCCAATACTGCGATACCCCAAGCGCCACCTTCACTTGCAGTTTGCATAACATGAACAGGACTGTCTAAGGCAGCTGCTAAGAATGATTGCGCAACTTTTTCAGTTTTAAAGATGCCACCATGACCAAACATTGAATCAATATGAATATTTTCTCTTTCTTTTAATAAATCAATACCAATCTTCAACGTACTGAAAGCACTGTAAATATGTGTTTTCATTAAGTTAGCTAAGTTAAAGTTACTGTCTACTGATCGTACAAGTATTGGATAACCATGTTGTACATCTGTGATAAATTCACCAGAAATATAACCATATGACAATAACTTACCTAAATCTTCGTCACCTTTTAAGGCACGTTCAAATAATTTGGTGAACAATTCACCTTTATCGTATTTAACTCCCATTGTTTCAAATACTTCTCCAAACAAATCGACCCAAGCGTTTATATCTGATGTACAGTTATTCGCATGAATCATTGCTACTTCATAACCGTCTGGTGTTGTAACACTATCTACCTCTGGATAGACATCTTTGATTGGCTTTTCAAGGACAATCATCGAGAAGATACTTGTACCTGCTGAAATATTACCAGTTCTTGGTGCAACACTATTTGTAGCTACCATACCTGTAGCTGCATCCGCTTCAGGTGCACATAATGGACATCCGGCTTGTAGCTCACCGTTTGGATCAACTAATTTCGCACCCGTTTCAGTTAGACGTCCGGCATACTCCCCTGCTACAACTACTTTAGGTAAGATATCTCTAAAATCTTGTGTGTAACCCTTTTCAGAAAACTTCTTATTAAAGCGTTCAATAATATCGTCACGATAGTCTTGTGTCTCACTATCAATTGGGAACATACCAGACGCATCTCCAATACCTAATACTTTCTCATCGGTTAGATACCAATGTATGTATCCCGCAAGTGTCGTCATATAGCTTACTTTCTCAACGTGCGCTTCTTGATCTAATGCAGATTGATAAAGTTGTGCAATACTCCAACGTTCAGGAATATTCACTTGAAAGTCCTCTCGTAAGATTTCAGCTGCTTTATTAGCATTGTTATTACGCCACGTTCTAAATGGAACGAGTAAATCATCATTGTCATCAAACGGTAAATAGCCATGCATCATACCACTAATACCTAAAGAAGCAAGTTGTTTCACGGTTGCATCGTATTTCTCTTTTAACTCTTGAGTCATTGCGCCATATGCTTTTTGAATGCCTACCCATGCATCGTTCATCGAATACGTCCAATAACCATTACGGTAACTGTTCTCCCATTCGAATGAACCTGTTGCGAGGGTTTGACATTGGTCATCAATCGCAATTGCTTTAATACGCGTTGAACCGAACTCAATACCCACTGTTAAATGACCATCTTCAATAAATTGTTTGATTTGTGTATTATCCATCGTTTCACCTTACTTTTCATTATGAAAACGTTATCACGGACTTATCCTAGCATATGTATTTTTCATGAAACAAGAAAAAAGAAAGCGTTTTCTAAATTTGTAAGTAAAAAGACACCTTATCTTCTATTTACAACAATGAAGATAAAGGTGTTTGCTTAAATGTATTATTCAATTATGTTTATTTTAAAATGTGATAGTCTCTCATACAGTCAACAGATGCTAGAATGGCTTCTTCTTGAGTGTAACTTGGCGTCCAACCTAAAACATTTCGTGCTTGCTGATTACTAACATTTCTATTCATTTCAAGTAATAACTTACCTTCTTGTGCTTCACTATTAAATCTAGCGCCTAGCTTAATTGCGAAATCTGGAATGGTCTTAGTTGAAACTTTACTTGCTAATTCAGGGCGTTCTTTTTTAATTAATTGTGCGATTTCAGGCATAGAGATTTGTCCATCTGCAGTGGCGATAAAACGTTTACCATTTGCTTCTGGCGTCTTCATTGCTAAAACATGTAATTGTGCAACGTCTCTGACATCTACGATATTCATTGGAATATTAGGGATACGTTTCATTTTGCCACTAGCAATATTTTCTACAAATTGAAAACTTAATGACATATGTTGATTTAATGATGGTCCAAGTATAGCAACAGGATTGATTGTCGCAAACTCAATGTGATTTTCAGTAGCATTCACAAAGTCCCACGCTGCTCGCTCAGCAATTAATTTAGACTTCTCATAAACAGAAAGTCCTTTTTCATTTGGATTAGTCCAATGTTCTTCTGCTGTCACACTAGATTTATCTTTATTACTAAATCCTACTGCGCCAAAGTTTGCAGTCATTATTACACGTTTCACATTCGTTTTCTCGGCAGCTCTCAAGATACGCTGAATACCTTCAACGGCTTGTTTATTGATCGATTGTTCATCAGTTACGCTAACACTACCCATCACTACAGACGATGCTACACTCATCACATAGGTGCAATCTTCCATAGCATCTTCCCAGTTATCATCTTTAGATAAATCCGCTACAACAAATGCTAAATTTTACGTATCAATATTTTGTGCCTTTAATGTTTCTAAAATAGTATCTTTCTTAGATAACGAACGAATTGTTGCACGTACAATAAATCTTGCTTTAATAATTCCGCGACAATACGTAAACCTAAAAACCTGTCCCTCCAGTTACTAAAACTTGTTCCTTCATGAAACTTCCTCCCCTATCTTTCTCTTGGTAGGTACAGATTATAACAGTTTTATCATATTAGTTTGATGAATTACACTTGTTTTTGACAAAGTTCATTCTTAAGTTGTAGACGCTCAACTTTATAACTGTATTTACTACTCTTTTGATACGCCTTGGTCGGATAATGCAATCTTAATGTGCTCTAAATGATGACGCTCATGCCATGATAATTTCGCAAGTAATTCTGAAACCGGTACATTGCTACCATCTGATAGCTTGATAGAACGATTTAATTCACCTTCAGTAACATGATTTCCCATCTCTACAACGCGTTGGTTGAGTCCCTCTAAAATAGTAATTGAAACTTGCATAGGTAATTTAGAGTCTGGCAACTCTGCCCAACGTTCTTGATTAAACATGAACGCAGTTACGTCAACTTCAGTCAGTGCCATTTTCAATCTTTCATACAAATTAATCTGAGAATCTGCAATATGATGTACTAATTGTCTAACTGTCCAACTTCCTTCTCGATAACAACGTTCTAACTGCTCATCACTCAATTGATGAACCGTTTCCTTCAACTGATCACTATATGCTTCAATTTCACTCATCCATTGTTTCACATCAACTAATGTTGAATTTGTTAGCGCTTCAAATTCTCCTATCGGAAATCTTACATCCATTATAAATCCCCCTTAGCTATCTTTATCTATACCTTCTATATACCCTTATTAAGGATAAATAAAAAAGAAGCGAGCACAGAAATTAATCATTACATTAATTTCTATCCCACTTCCTCTGGAAATTTAAGATATATATAATTTTCTCAAAATATTAAGCTAATAATAAAGGGCTTGAGAAAATAACTAAAAATACAATATTTAAAATTAACATTGTAATATTTATGGCTTTATTGCCTTTCAAGATGCCTAAGACATTTGCAATAATAGCTAATAACATCACAAACAATCCTGGAAGAAACCAGAACATGCTCGTAAACATGATAGAAACTACTAATAAAAATGATAATAAGCATAAAATACCTGAAACTAAATTAATACTATTTAAGTTCATAAGTTGCTCCTTTCAATTGGTGTTACACAGTATTATATACTAAAACTATTTTGAATTGAGCAAAATCTTTACAACAAAATCGACACATCTTTGTTATGTGTTGTTTTATAGATTTTTATAATCTTTTAAATAATTGATAAATTCAAGCATTTAAAGGGCGGGTTCCTATTTATTTAGAAACCCGCCTTTACATTGTTATGACAGCGTTTGTTAGACGTACTTCCTAATAACTTCAGACAAGCGTCAGTCTTACCTATCAAGCTTTTAAACAAATTTCCAAGTGCTTCTTGAGAAATTTTTAATAACCAATTATAAGCGCAATCGACATCGCCACAGCACAAATAATTACCCATAATAGTATCAACTTCCACACAAATTTAATCCATTGAGTATAAGTAATTCGTCCAACAGCTAATGCTCCCATTAAGATTGCTGAAGTTGGGAATAAAATGTTACTGATTGAATCACCATATTGGAAAGCGAGTACCGTTAACTGACGATTAATATGCAGTAAATCTGATATTGGTACCATTAATGGCATTGTTGTTAATGCTTGACCCGATCCAGATGGTATAAAGAAATTAAGTAAGAACTGTAATATAAACATAGCAATAATAACAAATGAAGCTGGTATATCTGATAGCAATGTTGTCATGCCATGGACAATCGTATCGATGATTTTACCATTTTCCAAAATAACAACGATTCCTTTAGCGAATCCAACAATCATTGCACCAAATAAAATGTTCTGCATTCCTTCAATTAATGCGTCAAATGTACCATTCAATCCAAGTCCGCTTACTAAACCTGCAACAATACCAGCAAGTAAGAAATTGGCGCTCATCTCATTAAACGTCCAATCGAATACAAATATGCCAAATACGTTAAATAGAATTGTAGCAACTATAATAAGTAAGCTAGCTGCTTGTCTCTTACTAAAGTGTTGATAAGTGATTTCTTGAATAATATGACCTTCTTCTTTTTCTAGCTCATACACAATACTTTTTGACTTATCTTTCTTCACTTTACGTGCATATAACATAACTGTAGAAATGGCTGCAGTTAAGATAAATAAATAGATAATTGTACGTAAACCCCAGCCTGAGAACATTGGTAGTTCAGCAACGGTTTGTGCCACACCAACTGTAAAGGGATTTAACATACCTCCACTGAAACCACTGGCAGCACCTAAAATAACCATTGCAGCACCTGTTAAGGCGTCGTAACCTAATGTTCGAGCGATTATAATGCCAATTGGAACAAAGATAATTGTTTCTTCTGCTAATCCAATTGTAAATCCTAATATAGAGAATATCGTCATCGTCAATGGAATCATTAGGAAATTGGCCTTCCCTAACATTCTCATTGCTTTGTTTACACCATTTTCGAAAGCACCCGTCTTATGAATAATGCCAAAGGCACCACCTACTAGGAATATATAGAATACGATTTCTCCGCCACTGATTAGTCCTTCAGGAATTGACCTGAATATTTCGAGGAAATTGACATTTGCCGATTCCACAGTATGGTATGTTCCTGAAACGACAAGTGTTTGATCACCTTTCTTTTCACGCGCATATTCACCAGCTGGAATAATGTAAGTTAATAACCAAGCTAGAAAAATAACAAACATTAATAAAGCATATGTATGAGGCGTATTAAACTTAAATTTCTTATGCTTCTTTTCTTCCATAACTCATCAACACCTTAAATAGAATAGAATGTATATCATCAGATGATTATATACATCATACCCTATTTATCAGATGATATACATTTACAATTTAAATTACATTTGTTGTTTTCATCATTTCAGCGATGTGCTAGACCTATAAATACTTACAATTAAAAAAGCATCACCAAAATGAATGAATGATTCATTTTGATGATGCTTGTATTTCAAAAATGTCTATTTTAATTGTCCGTTATCATCGAAATCTTCTAATTTGTGATAATGAATTCTAGGAATGTCATCGATATGTTTTAATTTTTCAGCTAATTGTTCAAGATAGTCACGTCTTACTTCTTCACTATGGCTAACTTGATAAGCAATAAATGGTTCTAATGGTGTCATACCAGAGAAATAAATCATACCATGGTTAATATGGAATAATACTTGATCATAAATATCTCCTGAGAAATCATTTGCAGCATAGCTTCCTTCGGGTGAGCCAGTCGTAGTTGAAATCATGGCTATTTTATCTGTTAATCGGGCTTTGTCATAACGGTCATATTCTCCACCATAAATGCCACCAAACATAAAGATTTTATCAAACCAACTTTTAAGTATGGCTGGAACACTAAACCACCATAGTGGAAATTGGAAAATAACTAAGTCTGCCCATAACAGTTTTTCAAATTCTTCCTTAATCACTGATGTTAATTTATCGTTATCATATGCATTTTTTTGTTCTACTGCGTATTTGAAGAATTCAGGGTCTGTTAAGTTTTTGAAATCTTCTTTTCTAGCAACTGGATCAAAATCCATTGCGTATAAATCCGAAACTTTAACTTCATAACCTTGTGCTTCTAATGTTTCTACAGCTTTATCTTTTAATGCACTATTGAATGACTTTGGTTCAGGATGGGCATATACAATTAATGCTTTCACATTCTCAACTCAATAGAATTAGAATATTTATACGTTCAAGATACTATGAATCTCTATTTTTACAAACATATATGCTCGTTTAAATGTAATTAGCATATTGTCCTTACAAATCAACTCTAAAACGTAAAAAAGTGAGATAGACGGATCATAGACGAAACATCCGTTACCTCACTTAAGTTATTCTCACTAAACTAATCAATTATCTTTAAAAAGTATACTTCCAATTAATAGTGACAAAATATGTATATTCAACTATGTATATATCTAAGCCTTATATTACAAGGAGGTTAGACTGCACGGTGTATAAAAGTTAGCAATTAACTGTTTGAATGGTCGATTTATACATTAACATTTTGGGATAGTGAGCAATCTAACTTCTCTTGAATATACTTTAAAATAGTATCAAAAAATTTAATCCCTATGTTTGTCTATTCTCAAAAGATACGTATGAATGCCTAACTGTTATTCCCATTGCGAATTATGATTTTCACCTTTTAAAAAATGAGTAATGTAAGAAATAGTCCTAGCAACGTGAAAAAGAGTACTGGAATCGTAATGACTATTCCTGTTTTAAAGTAAACGCCCCATGATATTTTGACATCTTTTTGAGCTAAAACGTGAAGCCATAATAAAGTGGCTAATGAACCTATAGGTGTAATCTTCGGACCTAAGTCAGACCCTATTACATTCGCATAAATCATACCTTCTCTAAGGATACCTGTCACTTGTGATTGATGTATTGCTATCGCATCAATTAAAACGGTCGGTAAGTTATTCATGATCGATGATAAAATTGCAGAGATAAAACCTACGCCCATAATGCTAGTAAATAAACCATGCGCAGATATAGATGCAAATATATGACCTAAGATGGTTGTAATGCCAACATTTTTAAGTCCAAATACGACTAAATACATACCTAATGAAAAAATCACGATATTCCATGGCGCACCTTTGATTACTTTTCCAGTAGAAACAACATCTGATTGGCGTGCCAAGAGTAGGAAGATAATAGCGACAATTCCGGCAATCAGAGACACTGGTAAGTGTATAAACTCACTGACAAGATAACCTATTAATAGTATTGCTAAAACAAGCCAAGATATGCGAAATAGTTTCTGATCTTTAATCGCGGCACCAGGACTTTGAACCTTTCGAATATCAATGGTCTTTGGAATCGTTGTTCGAAAATAAATCCATAATACAATGATACTTGCTAGAAGTGAGAATATATTTGGTATTAGCATATGACTCAAATATTCTACAAATCCAATGTTGAAGTAATCCGCAGAAACAATATTCACTAAGTTACTCACCGTAAAAGGTAACGACGTTGCATCAGCGATAAAGCCACTTGCGATAATGAAAGGAAAGATCACTTTCTTACTAAATCCAAGATGACGTACCATCGCTAAAACGATTGGCGTTAAGATAAGTGCAGCACCATCATTCGCAAAAAATGCTGCCACTATCGCACCAAGGAGTATAATGTAAACAAACATTCTGAAACCGTCCCCTTTAGATGCTCGAACCATATGTAATGCAGCCCATTCAAAGAAACCAATTTCATCCAGAATAAGTGAAATCAAGATGACAGCGACAAATGTTAAAGTTGCGTTCCAAACAATATCTGTTACTTCCACGATGTCAGACCAACCAACAACTCCGGTAATAAGCGCTAAAGCTGCGCCTACAACAGCAGTAATTCCTATATCTAGTCCTTTAGGTTGCCAAATAACAAAAATCAAAGTAATAACAAAAATGAGAATGGCTAAAAAAGTCATCATAAACGTTCACCTACAAAATGTCGTTGATGACGATGTGAATAATGAGTTATAGATGATATATATTTATCTTTCATATCAGTCAAATCCTCCTATGTCATCAATAAGCATATCATGAGCAATGACATGAAATCTATGTGGCAAAGTTATAAGGCGAATGATTAAATAAAAATAGAACCTCATACATATAAAATGTTTGAGATCCTATTTTCGCGAGACTCAATGTCCCTTTTTCTTTTGCTTATTTTTTTGAACTTTAAGCTGTCGTTTGCGTGCTTTTGTCTGTTCTTTCTTTAATTTCTTACTCTTTTTACTTTGCACTTTTTTCATTTCTTGCTCTTTTTTGATTGCTTTTTGAGCATAAGTAGAAGTTTTAGGTTGTTTCTGTTCTTTAGCAACTTGCCTTTGTAAACGTTTAGGATTTACTTTTTTTGGTTTCTTTTTTTCAATGGAAACTTTCGTTTGATTTATCAATTCATCTAAATGACCATAAATAAAATTAAAAATTTCAGCACTATTTGGCTCAGTTCCAAAGGTAAATTTCACCAACTTAACCCTATCTTCTTCCCTATATTCAACCAATCCTATGAAAAACTGACCATCATGAAATATTGATAATTCCAATGATTGTCCCTCCTCTATATATAACTTGAAATGAGGGACGACCTGAGGAGGAAGGTTACTGACAAATGATTACATTTGCATTGGGACTACCAACCCAATTGTGTTTTTACATTTCTCTATAAGCATAACTAATGTACACTAAGAAACCAATATGAAGCAATTAAAAATTTAATCATTTCGATGTGTATAAACCTCTAATGTATGAATTGAAATTTTTTATCTTATCTACTTTTGTTAATTGCATAAAATTATGAAATAATTGTGTAGATGATTTAATTTTTATAAGGAGTTTAGTTATGAATATTTATCAGACCTATGCATTATTGGTAATCGGTATTATCATATTAGGATTGATTGTAAATGTTGTTGTGACAATAATAGACAAGAGGAAATTGATCAACCACATACATACACTTTGGCGTAATAAGAAGCCTATTGAGAACTTCATACGCCCAAATTCCCGCTTCGATTATCAATTCAAACTCAAACGTGACCAACATAACAACCTCATAGATGATAAAACATGATCAGATTTAAATATGGAAGAAATCTTCCATCGTAGTAACTTTAACTTCACATCTATTGGAGAAATGCGTTGGTTTGCCACATTACGCAATATGTTTAAGGTTAATAACAAACAACTATTAGACCAATTTAATAATGATGAAACATTTAGGGTCAATGTATCTTATCATCTCACTTCTATTGGTAAAGTGGTGTACCCTATCTTCCCTGATCAACTTAAAGCAATAAAGCGAAATAATTTATTTATGATTTGTCCATTTCTACCATTTATTGGACTCATTATTTGTTTCATTTCTCCATCAACTGGAGTACTTATAACTTTATTTTCGATTCTACTAAATATTGTATTATCCGGTACCCTGAAACGTACTTATGATCAAGATTTAAAGTCATTATTCTATACAGCGAAAGTCCTTAAGGAAGGTTATCATCTCGACCAAATTAAAGGCACACCAGAAGTTAATACGAACTTTAGTCACTTTAAAGGGGCACGTTTATTTAGTGGTCTACTAGGTAAAGTGGGCGATCAAGATATCGGCGGCGCATTTATCATGTTACTCAAGATGGCATTCATGGTAGATTATTTCCTTTTTCATATCATCCAGCATACGTATTATCGATATCAAGACGAGGTAATGGCCTGCTATGACTATGTAAGCACCTTAGATAATCACTATTCATTAGCCATGTATCGACGCACATTAGACACTTATTGTGAGCCGACTGCCTTTTCAAATGAGCAAACATTAACATTCACTAATTTGATTCATACTTTACTGGAAAATGCAGTCCCAAACGACCTCGACATTAACCACAATATTCTACTAACGGGGTCGAATGCATCAGGAAAATCAACATTTATGAAAGCTGTAGCAATTAACCTTATTCTTGCACAAACGATAGAAACTGCGACGGCGGATGCGTTTAGCTATCGTCCCTGCTTAGTTTATACGTCAATGGCTAATGCCGATGATGTTCTGTCGGGCGATAGTTACTTCATGGCTGAGTTGAAATCTATTCGTCGTCTTTTCGATATAGAGACGCATATGCCAGTGTACTGTTTCATCGATGAAATCTTTACAGGCACGAATACAACTGAACGTATTGCAGCATCAGAATCTGTATTATCATATTTGAATCATCAATCAGAGTACAGAATTGTAGCAGCGACACATGATATCGAACTTTCAGAATTATTAAAGGACAATTATCAAAACTATCACTTTAATGAAACGATTGAAAACGATGAAATCCACTTTGATTACAAGATTAAAAAAGGTAAAGCGAATACGAGAAACGCAATTGAATTGTTGCGAATTACTAACTTCCCTAACAAAATCTACAAAAGAGCTAAGGATCAGGTTAAAGATTTGGATTAACATTGTTTAATGTAAAACATTATCTATATAAGTGGGATGATGAGATCAAATTGTGATTTTGTCACCACGCTTCTTTATAGTTTAATTGATGATTTAAGGTAGATTTAAGACGAAATTATGCTAGATTTTATCATTATTGTTTACTGTGAGTATTGAGGTGACATTATGAAACGAATTACAATTGCTGATAGTTTAAGAGGGTTCAGCTTATTAGGTATATTTCTTGCTAATCTACTTATATTTCAATTTAGTTTATCTGGCAAAGACTACATCGAACATTTCCATTTAAACCCTGTAAACCAAGGAATATTCAACCTTATCATCATACTTGTTGAAGAAAGTTTTTTACCTATTTTTGCAATACTGTTTGGCTTTTCGATGGATAAACTTTATCAGTCTATGAAATTAAAAGGATTGCCACGGCCTAGATTAAAATTATTACGTCGTGCCATTTTCTTACTTATATTAGGCTTTATCCATGCAAGTTACATATGGGAAGGCGATATATTATTGGCTTATAGTTTAGCTATGTTATGTGTAATACCTTTTATTTCACTAAGTACCAAAGCTTTCAAATGGTTTAATATTGTAATTATTTCTCTCATGCTCGTGATGGGTATTTGGTCTATGTTTGATGATTCAAAAGCGTCTACATCATCTGACAAATATGATTCAGCTTCATATATTCATAAAGTGCAAAAGATTTATACAGAAGGTAGTTATAACGATATCCATCACGTAGATGATATAGCGACATCTCCTAAATTTGCGGAGTTAGAAGATCAATTAGGTGATAATAAAGGTGCTATCTTCTTGATAGCTATACTTTTTGAAATACCATTATTCACTTTAGGAATCTTTCTTTCTAGATGTGGTTGGTTCGAGAAAGATGCAAGGCACTTTTGGTCGTCGAAACTATTTATATACCTTATTCCAGTATCTATTATTGCCAAATCAACTCTACTTTGGTTAGGCAACGACAAAATTTCAGGAACGCTTGTAGCTATATTTGGACCTGTTTTATCTTTAGGTTACATGAGTTTATTTAAATATTTATATCAACACTATGAGAAACATCCAATTTTTAAAGGTTTGGAAAATGCCGGCAAAATATCTCTTACCGTTTACATTACACAAAGTATCATTGGTACACTCATCTTCTATAGTTACGGTCTAGGATTATTTGGCAAAGATATACTCATTTACACAAGCATTTTATTCGTATTTATCTATATTGTTTTAGTGCTATTAGCAACATTGCATCAAAGATACTTCCGATATGGTCCATTAGAATATCTCCTACGCATGTTCACATATTGGAAATGGCATGTAGGTAAACGTAAATAGACATACTAAAAAGGTTCAACGTGGTTAATCATTAACTGCACGTTGAACCTTAATTTATGTTGATAAGCATATTGAAATAGAACATTGAATTATTCATAATGTCCTTTGAATTTAGGGCTTTCTCCATATTTATTTTTATTAAATTTACTATTTAAGCATGTGATTACTAACTGATAAATTGAAATAGCAAATTGTACTAGAGCAAATAGGAGAATAAATAGCAATGCCCAACCATTTTCACCATTAGGGTCACTAATATTCCAAATCAATTGGACAATAAAAGATATCACACCTAATACAACTGATAAAATAGGAATAAACATCGTACGATTCGTATCGTGGAAACGTCTGACTGTCATTGCTAAATTAGGAATGAATGTAATAATTGCGTATAAAACTATATAAATGATTGTGATAACTAACATAACTACGCTTACGATGGATAAAGCTTCAGATTGAAACCCTGCTGAGAGCATAATCATGATTAATGACATAATATAAAGAATCAGAGCGGGTCCATAAAATATTAAATGCCATAATTGCATAAACCAGTATTCACTTCGTCTTGAGCGACCTTTGAAATTAAAATAATTTTTCCAAAACAACTTAAATGCTTCGCCAAAACTTACTTTTGGATTCATAAGCATAAACTCCTTTGTATGATTTTAATTGCCGTCTTCCCCTTATATTTATCGTATCATACTGGCATAATTATAAAACCCTATACAAAAAGTTCTCAAGCTAATTCAATTAACCTAAGAACTTTAGTGTAAGCTTATTAATTTTCTTGCTTTATAACTTTACCGTTAGCATCTAACTTAATAATTTTATTATTTTTAGTTTTATATGTACCTAAAATTTCGCCATCTTTATTTCGATAATTCACAATCCAATCCCCACTATGACCAACCATTTTAACATCGTCCCATAAATAGTTTGTCTTACCTACTGCAATACCTTCGAAATCTGAAATCATTTGATACACTTGGTTACGGAAATGTGTATTAACTGTTCCTGATTTCTCTAAGTATTCTGCAGATAATGGATTGTTATTTTCTTTATCTTTTTTAGATAAATTATCTACAATATTTATCTTATCAGTTAATTCTGGTAAAGCTTTGTTGTCTTTATTCGCTTTATAGACATCAATTAATTTTACTTCTTTACCTTTTCCTAATAAATCTTTGTAATCTAATGAACCAGATTGCATACGTCCGATAAAGATTTTATCATTACTAACTCCGATTAATGCTTCAAAGTTCCCTTTATTAGGTGATACATTATAGAAATTCATACCTTTTGGAGCATTTTTGATGCCATCATCGTACTTCACAAGTTTAAAATCAACTAATTTAAAGTTTTTATTTCCAGTCGCAAGTTTGTATTCATAAATTCCAGTTAGAATTTCATTCTTAGTCAATGTATATCGGTCAACATCCTCCACACAGAAGGCAAGTGCTAATTTTTGTTTTTCAGAAAGCTTTGCTACTTCCTTTTCCAACTTTTGGTCTTTTTTAGACTTCTTAGATTTTGTTTGTTCCGCGTTAGATTTCGTTTTAGCGCTATCTTCTTTGGAACCATCATTAGAACCACAAGCTGCAAGTAAAAGTAAAAACACCCCACACATAAATAATAGTTTCTTCATCTATGTCTCCTCATATCATTTGCATTTTTAAAATCAATTAATTATACTATATTTTATTTATAAAAGTGTACTTTGTAAATACTTATTTGAAAGTATTTCTTGCAAAAAAAGTGCTCCATAATTGAATAATCTTTATCTATTTCTGCATAACCACGTTGATAATTCCCCGGTTCGTTTAAGTCATAAGCGATTTTTAGCTTTAAGTCTTGAAAGCCCTTACATTTTAATTTTTTTGATAACCTAACAACCGTTGCCACACTGACGTTTGTTAGGTCTGCTAGTTTTTGTACGGAATAATTAATAATTTCATCTGGATGCTCAAGAATATACTCTGCAACTCTACGTTCCGAGGGATTTAAATCGCTTAAAGATGATTCAATAATAATTCAAACTACCATGCAATAAACATCACCTCTAAAAAGAACAATATTTCACTTTAATTACAATTTACAAAATATTATTACATTTGTCAAAATCTAATTTATATGTAATATTGTTATATTTCATCTTAATTCATTTGCTTTTTTATGCTAATCTTACATTGTAATGAATAATATGATATTAAAATATTTTTGGAAAGGAATTATATTGTGAAGAAGTTTCTTTCAATTTTAATTTTGAGTACCTTAATTTTATGTGCATGTAGCTTTGAACGAGACGTAGAAAATAAGAATGATCGTAATGCATCGACTAAAACTACTGGCAATGAACAAAAGAAGAAGGAAGTCATAAACGGTAGAACATACTATGACGGCATTTTAATCGTTAATAAAACAACTAAACTACCATCTGATTACAATCCTGGTGAGGAGCCTAAAGCACAACGTGCATTACAACAAATGTTTACTGATGCTGAAAGAGATGGTGTGAGTCTTTATAAGATTAGTGGATTTAGAAGTTACGAAACACAAGTGAATTTATATAATCAATATGTTGCGCGCGATGGTGAAGAAAATGCAGACCGTTATAGTGCACGTCCTGGCACTTCTGAACACCAAAGTGGGTTAAGTTATGATGTGGGTGCTATTGGATCAGATGCTAATTTACGTGAACAATTTGGAGAAACAAAGGAAGGACAATGGATTGCGCGACATGCGCATCGTTATGGTTTTATCGTGCGTTATCCAAAAGGTAAAGAACAGATCACAGGCTACCAATATGAACCGTGGCATTTGCGTTACCTAGGAAAAAACAATGCGACTAAAGTACAACAATCTGGTCAATCCTTAGAGGAATATGTTAAATATAAAGATCGCTCAGAAAACTAATATATTGCATTCTGAGCGTTTTTATATACTATTCAACCTTTTTTCTTTAACTACATTTCCATTAGCATCGAGCTTTTGAATTTTGTCATTCATATTTCTATAAGAACCAACGATTTCTCCATCTTGATTACGATATCGTACCGACCAATCTTCATTTGAATTAAGTAGCTTCACATCTTCCCATAAATAACCTGAATCTTTTAAACTAATACCTTCAAAGTCTGCAATAATTTGATAGATTTGATTTCAAAGATGTAAACCTACTACACCCGATCGTTCTATCTCTTTATTAGACATTCCATTCTCGTCATAACTTATTTCAGGATGCTTATTATCAATATGCATTTTACTTACTAATTCTGGCAAGGCTTTATTATTTTTATTTTTTAAATAGACATCTTTAAAATTTACTTCTCTTCCATGTTGCATTAATTCATTATAATCACTGATTGCAGCTTGCGTTCCTCCTAAGAATATCTTCTCATTATTCACATCGATGATGGCAGCGAAACCTCGTTTGTCAGGATATACGGTGTAAAAAGCATATCTTTTGGCGCATTTGCAATAGGTTTATCATATTTAACTAACGTAAAATCAACTAATTTATAGTGTTCCTCTCCAGCTGGATCTATAGGTAAATAAAATCCAGTTAAAATTTCATTTTTCGTTAATGTATATTGGTCAACATGGTCGACACAAAAAGCTAAAGCCAATTTTTCCCTTTCAGAAAAGTTAGGTATAATATCTTTGTTTTTTTCTTCATCCTTCTTTTTAATATCAACCTTATTTTGCTTTTTATTGTCTTTTGTTGTCTTAGTATCCGTTTGTTTCGTGTGAGATTCCGCTTTATTTTCTTTAGATGGTTCAAGTGTACTGCAGGCTGTTAACACTAACATAAATGTGATGCTAAGTGATAGAAATTTTTTCATTAGCGATCCCTCTAATCTTATAACACTTTTATATAATATTATTATACTATACAAATGTTATAATTTTAGGTGATGTTTATAACACTCTGATACACAGCCCACACAAAAATCCGATAGCTTTTAAGCTACCGGATTAAATCAATTTTGTTATTTAGACTGCTGTCACACTTATTTATTTGATTATTGTTCCTTCTTTTTCATGAATCATTTGAATAATTTCATTCTTTTCATTCATAACAGCCACTTTAGGCGCATGGTCAACTAATTCACGTTCATCTAATTGAACATAGGTCATAATAATCACCACATCGTCAACTTCAACTAATCGAGATGCTGCACCATTAAGACAAATCTTGCCACTACCTCGTTCACCAGCAATAACATATGTTTCAAAGCGGGCACCATTATTGTTATTTACGATAGCTACCTTTTCATTAGGTAAAATGTCGACTGCGTCTAAGATATCGGCATCAATTGTAATACTTCCGACATAATTTAAATTTGATTCAGTCACACGTGCTCTATGAATCTTACCGTTCATCATCGTTCTAATCATAACTTACTATTCACTTCCTAAAATTATATTATCTATCAATCGTGCTTTCGAAAACTTAACAGCTAAAGATATAAAAATTTGTCCTTGTATTTCTGTCGCAACTTCTAAATCAGGGTAACTATAAATTGCAACTTCGTCAATGTGACCACTTGTATATTCCGATAAATATGTCTTAATCTCACCAACAATAATATGGCTGCGTCGTTCTCCTTGTTTATACAATGTTTGAGCTATTTCTAAACTTTTACTCAAGTGAACAGCTTCTTGTCTCTCATCGTCAGTTAAATATACATTTCGCGAACTACGTGCAAGTCCATCCGCTTCACGTACAATATCAATACCTACAATTTCAATTGGATGATTAAAATCTTCTACCATTTTTTCAACAATTGCGAGCTGTTGTGCATCTTTCTTACCAAAGTATGCTTTATTAGGACTCATAATATTAAATAACTTGTTTACGACCGTAACTACACCATCGAAATGACCTGGACGTTGTGCACCTTCTAAGACTTCCGCTAGACGTCCTACCTTTAACGTGACACTTAGCTTGTTTGGGTACATTTCTTCTACTGCTGGATGGAATACATAATCAACATTAATTGCTTCAACTAAGGCTACATCTTGATCAATTTGACGTGGATAGGCATCGAAATCCTCGTTTGGACCAAATTGTAGAGGGTTTACAAATACACTAATTACAGTAATATCATTCTCTTCAACTGAGCGACGCATCATACTCAAATGACCTTCATGTAAGGCTCCCATCGTTGGAACAAAGCCAATCGTTTTACCTGTACGCTTCAATTCCTGTGTAATTTGTTGCATCTCAGATACAGTTTGAATCACTTTAGTCATTGTTGTTTACCTCATTCAATATCTTTTTCTTATATGTGTGGGCTTCAGCTGGAAAAGTGCCTGCCTTAACTTCTTCATCATAATGTTTGATGGCATCAATTCCTACTGAAAAATCGCCAAATTGTTTTACAAATTTAGCATAGCGATCAACGCCATAATTTAACATATCGTGATAAACCAATACTTGACCGTCTGTGTCTTTTCCTGCTCCAATACCAATAACGGGTATATCTAATTGCTCACTAATTAAACCAGCTAAGTCACTTGGAATTGCTTCTAATACTAAAGCAACTGCGCCTGCTTCTTGAACTGCATGTGCCTCTTGAATTAACTGTTTAGCCGCATCTTTCGTGCTACCTTGTAATCGATATCCCATAACACCAACGCTTTGTGGCATTAATCCTAGATGCGCTACGATTGGTATTCCAATTTGTGTTGATTTCTTAATGAAATTAACTAAATGTGCACCTTCTGCTTTTAACGCATTGGCATTTGTTTCTTGATAAAGTGTTATCGCATTTTTTAAATCATGTTCATCACTTACACCAACTGCGCCAATTGGTAAGTCCACTACTACAAAAGTATCATCAGCACCTCTACGTACAGCTTTGCCGTGATGGATCATGTCTTCTAATGTCACTTGTGTTGTTGTTTCATAACCTAGTACCGTCATTCCAAGTGAATCACCAACTAAAATCATATCTATATTTGCATCCTGTGCTTGTTTGGCACTTGGAAAGTCATATGCTGTAATCATCGAAATTTTTGTTTTGTCTTGTTTCATTTCAACTAATTTTGCTAAATTTTTCATTTTAAATTAACTCCTATTATTTATGTCCACATTTTTAAACAAAACTTTATAAGTTGCTATCCCATTATTTCAATTCAATATTATATATCAACTTCTATATAAAATCATATCATTTTCTGTTCTAATATTTATCTTTGCTTATCCATCTTTTTAATTAAAAGATTAATTTACATAGAAAAGTAAAATGATTATACTATATGATTATATTTATGGTGCACAAATACTTCTATACATATATGTTTAATTCTAATCAGAAAGGAAGGTTTAAAATGAAAATTGCTGTTATTGGACCTGGTGCGGTTGGTACGACGATTGCTTATGAACTGCAGCAATCACTGCCAAACGTTACATTAATCGGTCGTGCTAATAAGATAATGACCCTCCAACCTGTAAATGAAACTATCAAAGTCCATAGTATTGATGACATAAATACGCAATTTGATGTTATTATCATTGCGGTTAAAACGCACCAACTTAATTCACTAATTCCAAAATTACATCATTTCGCACATAATGAAACGTGCTTTATTTTAGCTCAAAATGGTTATGGCTTATTGCCGCAACTTCCTTTCAAACACAAATATCAGGCAGTCGTATATATAAGTGGCCAAAAATCCGGAAACGAAGTCGTTCATTTTCGAGATTATCGTTTACATTTGCAAAAAGATGATACCACAACGCATTTAAAAGCATTATTCGATACAACCAAAATTGAAATGGTTTTAGAAGACAATATTGAAGAAAAAATTTGGTATAAATTATTAGTGAATTTAGGTATTAATTCTATAACTGCACTTGGTCACAATACTGCTCAAATCTTAAAAATTAACGAAGTCAAACATCTATGTCGTCAACTATTAAAAGAAGGACACCAAGTAGCCGAAGCATCAGGTATACAGTTTCCAAATACAATCGTCGATGACATTATACAAATTTATGCTGGCTATCCTGATCATATGGGAACAAGTATGTATTACGATATAATCAATCATCAGCCATTAGAAGTCGAAGCAATACAAGGTTTTATCTTTAAACAGGCAAAATCTCATAACGTGAACACACCACATCTAGATACAGTTTATGCATTGTTACGTTCTCATCAATCACTTATTAATTAAAAAAGATTCTGAGATGACTTACCGTCTCAGAATCTTTTTTATTTCAAACATATTTAGTTCTTACTTTGTTTCAATTTTAATGGCACTTTGATTTGTTTATCTACAGAGTCGCCTTTCATTAGTCCGTTGACCACTTTAATTGCTTCTTTACCCATAAGTTCAGGTTGTTGAGCTATTGTCGCATCTAGTTTGCCATTTTTTATTGATTTCATTGCATCTTCGTTGCCATCAAATCCAATGACTTGAATATCCTTATCCCCAATTGCTTCGATTGCACCAAGTGCCATTTCATCATTTTGAGCAAAGATAGCTTTAATGTCAGGATGTGCTTCTAACATGTTTTGCGTTACGTTTAATCCTTCTGCTCTATCAAACTTAGCACTTTGTTTAGCAATTACTTTTAACTGTTTATCTGCAATTTCATGGAACCCTTTACCTCTTTCTCTCGTTGCACTTGCACCTGGAACTCCTTCAAGTTCTCCAACTTTTGCATTTTTACCTACTTTATCAACTAAGTAGTTGCCAGCCATTTTACCGCCTTCAACGTTATCTGATGCAATAAATGACGCAACTTCGCCTTTATCAACAGATCTATCTAACGTGATTACTGGAATACCCTCATTGTTCGCTGACTCCACAGCACTTGAAATCGCACTTGAATCTGTTGGGTTAACAATTAAGTAATCAACTTGTTGTTGAATTAAATCTTCAATGTCATTCGTTTGTTTAGCTGAATCATCCCGAGCATCTACAACTTTAACTTTCATACCTTGTGCTTTAGCATCTTTTTCAATTCCATTTTTAATTTTAACGAAGAATGGATTATTTAAAGTTGAAATACTTACGCCTATTGTAATTTCTGATTTTTTCTTATTTGTTTTACCATTTTTATCATTCTTCAATGGTGATTCTAAGGAACATGCTGCTAAAAATAGGACAAGTGCTAATGTCATGGCTAATAATTTTTTCATATTGTTATCCTGCTTTCTCTTATTTTTTACGATCAATTAATACCGCAATTAAAATAACTACACCTTTAACGACTTGTTGATAGAATGAAGAAACACCAAGTAAATTTAATCCATTATTTAAAACACCTATAATAAGTACACCTATTAATGTTCCAACAATTCGTCCTTTACCACCTGTTAATGACGTACCACCAAGTACTACGGCAGCAATGGCATCTAACTCATAAGAAGTACCTGCTGTTGGTTGTGCAGAATTTAAACGTGATGTTAATATGCCTCCGGCTAACGCTGACATTAGCCCTGAAATTCCATAAATTAAAATTTTAATTTTATTAACTTTGATACCTGAAATTTTAGCAGCTACTTCATTTCCACCAATCGCATATGTATGGCGTCCAAATGTTGTTTTTTGAAGAAGAATAAGCAAAATCACAAACACGATAATCATTGTTACTGCTGGTACTGGAATACCGATAAAGTAGCCTTTACCAAATAATTGGAATAAATAACTATCCCCTAAATTTGTTATTGGATTTCCGTCAGTAATAACTAATGTTAATCCACGGAAAATCGTCATCGTCGCAAGTGTTGCAATAAATGGCGCCATATTTCCTTTAGTAACTAATAAACCATTTACTGCACCTAAAACAAAACCAATCAGTACGCCAATAATTAATGCAATTATTGGGTCAACACCACTCGTAATCATTAATGCAATAAACGCCGATGACAATGCAAGAATTGAACCAACTGATAAGTCTATACCGCCAGTTAAGATAATGAATGTCATACCAAAGGCAATCAGACCATTGATAGAAATTTGTCTTAATAAATTGAGTAAATTAGATAAATCTAAAAATGATGGGTTTAAAATACTCACTACAATAATTAATAAAATCAAACCAATAAATGGAATAATCTTTTCCATGAACGATGTTTTAGCTGTTAACTGTTTCATTTAAAGTTCCCCCTGTAGCTAAAGTCATAATATTTTCTTCTGTAA
The DNA here is from genome assembly GCF_001810405.1 of Staphylococcus sp. HMSC069D12. Taxonomy (NCBI): domain Bacteria; kingdom Bacillati; phylum Bacillota; class Bacilli; order Caryophanales; family Staphylococcaceae; genus Staphylococcus; species Staphylococcus sp. HMSC069D12. The sequence goes on along the minus strand of NZ_KV801102.1, from coordinate 51,014 downwards.
TTTCATTTCCTGTAAGATCCCCTTTGATATTACCTTCATGAACGACCATCACTCTATCGCTCATACCAATGACTTCAGGCAATTCAGATGAGACCATAATAATAGACACACCACGATCCGTGAGTTCATTCATAAGTTGATAAATTTCTCTTTTTGCTCCGACATCAATACCTCGTGTAGGCTCATCTAAAATAATGATTTGCGCGCCGGTACCAATCCACTTTGCTAATACGACCTTTTGTTGATTACCACCTGATAATGAGCCGGCCGGCAGTCTACCTGGAGATTTAATATTGAGTCTTTTACGCATCGTATCAACAAATTGCTCAGAACTTTTATCGTCTACGATGCCATGTTTTGAAAAGCTAAATAATGAAGGTAACACCATATTGTCTTTAATGGAGAAGTCTAAGATTAACCCTTCTTCTTTACGATTCTCAGTTATAAAAGCAAGTCCATGTTTCATCGCTTCGATTGGAGACGTTATAGATACTGTTTGTCCTTTAATTTCAATTTCATTATCTGCTTTATCGACACCGAACAAACTTCTCATCATCTCAGTCCGACCTGCCCCCATTAGACCACTCACGCCCAATATTTCACCTTCTTTAAGATAAAATGATTGATTCTCAATATGATGTAGCGGATTATTGAGACGTTTTACGTTTAAAACAACATCTTGTGGTTCATACGTTCTATGTGGAAACTGTTCATCTAGTTCACGTCCAACCATTGCTTTAACAATTTGGTTGTATGTTAGATTTGCCGTTTCATCATACATAACAGAGACACCATCACGCATCACCGTTATTTCATCCGAAATCTCAAAAATTTCAGCCATTCTATGTGAAATGTATACAAAGGCCACACCTTTAGCTTTTAAATTATGAATCATGTCGAACAATCGACGTATTTCTTTATCTGTTAATGTTGCTGTTGGTTCATCCATAATAATGATTTGTGCTTTAGTCATCATCGCTTTAGCTATTTCTATCATTTGTTGCTCACCAATTGAGCAATCTTTGACCACTTTGTTTAATGGAATGTAGAAATCTAATTCTTTAAACACTTGCTCAGCTTGTTGCTTCATTTCTTTTTTATTTAGTATTCCTATTTTGTTTCTGATTTCTTTTCCAACGAATAAATTATCAAGCACTGTTAATTCTGGATATAAATTCAATTCTTGGTGAATAAATGTTAATCCTTTTTCTTCCGCTTCTTTAGGATTGTTATAGTCGATCTCAATATCAGAATTAGTGATAACACCTTGATCTTTTTTATGAATCCCAACTAGAATTTTCATGAGTGTTGATTTACCAGCCCCGTTTTCTCCCATTAGTGCATGCACTGTACCTAGCTTTAGAGTAAAATCAACACCCTTTAGAACCTCGTTGTCCCCGAAGGCTTTATGGATATTAGTCATTTGAATCATTAATTTCACCCCTTAAAATATGACACCACTTTGAAGTATGATGTTTGCATATGGCGTTGCTTCCCCTGTACGAATAATTGTTTTAGCGTTTTTAGTTAATGCTTTAAATGTTTCGTGATTAACTTGTTCTATTTCTGAAAAGTCCTTTGTCACTTGTTCAAAGATAGGTGCATTGTCTACTTCCATTTCTTCAGCTATCGTTACGTGTTCAATTTCCATATGTTGCTTAAGTACTTCATAAACTTCTAGAAAACTTGGCTGTCCCAATGTTAAAGCAAGGTCAATCTTCTTAACGTCTTTAGGAACGGGTAACCCACAATCAGCTATTACAATTTGATCTGTATGTCCTAAATCACTGAGTACTTTTGAAATGTCGCTGTTTAATATGCCTGTTTTATACATCTAATTCACCTGCAATTTCTGAAAAGGTTGGCATGCCACCTTGAGCGCCCATACCTGTTACTGAATGACTTGCTGCTAAATTCGCAAGTTTAAGTGCTTGTGCAATTGAATATCCTCTTTGTAATCCTACTGCGAAAGCCCCATTGAATGTATCCCCAGCACCTGTTGTATCTTTAACTTCTCGCTTAAATCCATCAATTTGAACCTTTTCAGTGCCGTTATGATACATAGCACCTTTATCTCCTAATGTAATTATTAACTTGTTAGGGTAACGCTCTAATGCTTTATCAATATCAGTCTGGAACATCGCATTGCTTTCTGTTTCATTAGGTGTAATGTACGTCGCTTTATCAATAACATCTGCCTCTACTTCTCGGAATGGCGCTGGGTTAAGAATTGATATCATATCGTGTTCATCGCAATATAATACGACATCTCTTACTGTTTCAGCGGGAATTTCTTGTTGAATTAAAACAATGTCACCTGCTTGAGCTTGACTTAAAGCTTCCAACGCGTAATCTGACGTAACATAGTTATTAGCTGAAGGTACAACGATGATACTATTATCATTGTCAGATAAAGTGATATGTGCCGTACCAGATGCAGAATGTGTAACGGGTTTCAGAAATGCCGTTAAAACATGATTGTCTTCTAAGTTTGTAAAAATTTGATTCCCGAAATCATCATCACCGATGCGTCCTACCATATAAACATCATCACCGAGTCTTGCAGCTGCTACTGCTTGGTTTGCCCCTTTTCCACCAGGTGTCGTAAAGAATGACTCACCTAGAACGGTTTCACCTTTACTCGGTACTTTATTTGTAGAAACTACTAAATCAATAGATAAGCTTCCAACTACATATATACTTGTCATTTTTTCTTCCTCCTTGTAGATTCTCTATGAATGACATCAACATCTAATACGACTTTCGTCGTTATGTCATTGTGTTCTAATTGATTAATCAAACCTAATGCTGCTTGTTTCCCTATTTCATACGCAGGTTGTTCTATCGTTGTTAGACTTGGATAAAATAACTTGGCTAATGGAATATCATCATATCCAATGACTTGTACATCATCTGGAATATGGAAGTGTAAATCATGTAACCATTTCATGATTTTAAGCGCAGTTACGTCGTTACTACATATCACACTATCGATATGGTTATGGTTAACATATGCTTTCAGTTTATCAATTGTGATGTCATGCTCATTCTCAATCCATAATTGAATGTCATGATTCTTTAGAGTAGTCCTTGCACCATTAAATCGTTCTTCAAAAGAGCGATAATTCAAGTCTTGATGCAACAATAGTACACGCTGTGCATTTCCTTTAATAATTGTCTCAGCTTGTAGTTTCCCACCTTTATAATGGTCCGCTTCTATACATTGCTGATTATCTGTTACACGGTCAATTAGTACATAGGGTAATTGATATGAATTAAACTGATCAAAGGCAAATTGAGTTGATAACTGTGAAACAATGACGCCACTACAATTATTCACTTTAAAAGTGGTTAGATAGTTTAGTTCTTTATGTTCTTGCATTTCACCATTGCCAATCATGACGTGATACCCTTTTTGAATTGCTGTGTCCTCTACACCTTTAGCAACAATTGTAAAGAACGGGTTACTCATATCTGGTAAAAGCAGTCCAATTGTTTTTGATTTTTTGGTAAATAAAGTTCTTGCAGTCTCATTAGGATAATAATCTAATTCTTTGATGACTTGTTCAATTCTTTTACGTGTTGCTTCCTTCACATAACCACTTTTATTAATCACTCTTGAGACTGTGGCTACTGACACATTTGCTTGTTGAGCCACTTCTTTAATCGTTCTCACTTTGCCACCCCTTTTGTGTAACCGCTTACATAAAAATTTATCACTTTTTTCTTTTAAATGCAATATTAAATAAAATACTTATAAATTAACTCTTTTGTGAATGGATGTCGTCTTAATATTTATGTTTATTGATATATCGCTACTTTTTAATTTTGGAATTATACACATCGTAAAAAGAATATGATACTATATAATTAATTTTCAAAGTAAATATAGAATTGATGCAAAGGGGACCCAATTCTTGGATAAATCAACTCGTATACTCAATATTTTAACTTTGCTTCTTAAAGGTCACGTTGTTACGCAACACGACTTAAATCAATTTACTGATGTGAGTAAGAAATCGATACAGCGTGATATTAAAACTATTAACACATTCTTTTATGAAAATAAGTTTTGGAGTCATAGTAATACTAGAGTCGTTTATAATCATCAATTGGCAGGATATGAACTTAAGCAGAAAACACAAAGTAAACATAGTTTAGGCATCCTTAGTTTACTCATTAAACTTCAAAGTTTAACACCCATATTGCATCACGATATTCACAAATTTTTACTTAGCTCAATTAGTTCAATGAAGGTTTCAGATAAACACGTTTTAATGAGTACGTTAAATCAATTTAAAATTAGACAGGAATTATTGCCCGGGAAAATCTTATGATTTTACAAAAAGCGATTGTGAATAAAGGTATTGTTCGCATCGAGCTTAAAGATAAAAAGATAGTCATTAAACCATTATCTATTTTGTATATGCATTATGATTATTGGTTTACGTATGAAGAAGATCATGAAATTGAGACGATTCTACTTCGTGATATCTTGTCTGTGAAAGTTTTAAATTTGAAATTCAAGAAGGATGGCACTTGTAATCCTGTTTTATTCCAAATACACACACACTTTTGGAACCAATTCCAACAGCAATTTTCTATTAAAGAAGTTGTTGAACGAAGTGAGGATTATATTACAGTATGGGTGAATTGTACGCGTTTCGATGCGTACTACATTGCTTATCAATTAGCGCCACATGCTAAGATTCTGAAACCACAATCGTATATTGATAGTTTTGTAGAAAGATTAGATGAGATTAAAGGTATTTATAAATAATGAAAGTGTTCGATAAAGTAGTTTATAGATAGATTTCGCTTGCTTGAGTTATTTCTCTTTCCAGCGGGAAAGGCTCTAAAGCAGTTCTTTGATTTTAATCATTAGAACTACTTACTTAAGCGTATAAACACTTAAGATCCTTTTCCCCAGCTTGCTTTGCTTGTAGATTTTCTTGTTGAAAATCTCTTTGCTGGGGCCCCACGCGCAACAATATACATAATTCATCTATGTATCTCCAAAATACAATAAAATTAGGCACTTCGTTAATTTGGTTAACATCACTATGCTAAATTAACGAGGTGCCTTATATTGTTTATTTTAAAGGTTTATTCTTCTTCGCCGTTTTCATCATATTTCGTAACGCTACCGTCTGAGGTTACAATATATGATCCAGCTAATTCACCATTTTTATCAGTAAATGAGAAACCCCAATCTCCGTCAGAATTTTTTTCTGGTTCTTTATATGTGTATGTGTCCGTATCTAAAGTATGCCCTTCGTATTCTTCGACTTTATCAATGACATTATCACGTGTCACCGTTTCGTCACTTGAACTACTATCAGAGTCTTCTGAGCTACTGTCATCTGAATTTGAACTATCATAATGTTCAGGTTGTCTAGGCGTATCAGATGTAATGTAACTTGCTACTTTTTCAATATCTGAATCTGAAGCATTCTTAATCTTCTTTGTTTGACCATTTTTCAAAATTCGAGCTGTTTCTTGTTTAGAGTAGCCATCTTCGGTCCAACGATGGTCTTGGAAATGACTTGGTACATCGTAAAATGTGACTGTCCCATCATTATTATCTTTAAAAGTAATGTGACCTAGAGCTGTAACGGATGGACTTAATACAACGGTTCCTTCAGGATACACTTCTGAAGCATCTTCATTATATGGATTAATCGGTTCACCGGACATATCTACAGGTTCATACGTATGGTCCTCTCCGTTAAATATGTCATCTGCGTCATTTCGTGCTGTCAGCCATATTTTAGCAAAGTATTCTTTCGTATTTTTATTATTACTATTAGCAGAATGTGCACTATTAGAACCACCACTAATAGAAATTTGTTTTGCGACTTTTTTATAATCTGAATCTTTGCCATATTTATGATATAAATCTTTAACATCAAGTTCATGTCCTAAGTCAGATTGAATAAATTGTCGGTATTTGCCTGTACTTTGTGTACCTATTACTGCTACTTTATCATCACTCACACCGATTAACGTCGCAAAGGATCCTTTGCTAGGTGAGGCACTATAAAATGTCATCCCTTCTGGTGCGTCTTCAACTGCTTCTCCAGTTGCTTGTAATTCGTATTTATCTATACTTTGTTGCTTTTTCCCAGTATTACTATTTTCAATATATGAATGACGCTTTAAATCATTGGCAGTTATAGCTACATTAGATACACTGTCATCACTTAGCGCTAATGCGACTTTCTCAGCTTGATTTAAATCTTTAACACTGTTTACTGAATTCACATCATTATTTTTCTTGTTATCATTAGTGCTATTATCAGATTTCGAATTACTATCTTTATTCGATTTATCCGTTTGTGATGATTTGTTGTTATCTTCGGATGCTTCATTTCCAAGTCCAAAATCACTTAAACTACAACCAGCTAATAACATTGTTCCAGTAAGCGTACCAATCATTAAATAATTTCTCTTCATTTCTCTCCACCCTTTATTCCCTTTGTATAATAAATTGCGAAACGCTTGTAATTCAATTTATTCAATCAAATTACTTAATATGTTGACGAACAAATTTGCCAGCATATCCTTTGAAAGACTCTCCTCCAGAAGCTTCTTGCTTAGCATACATATCGGTCGCAGTACCACCTAAATTGTGTCCATACGTTCTCATACCGTACATTGTAGTATATTTGCTATTTAACATAGGCGAACCTGACGCACCTGATCTAAAAATGTCTTTCGTTTGAATTTCTGAACCATTAGGAGAAAATTGTGTTACGCGAAATTTACTAAGATATGGTTTCGTATTGTCGCCATTAATTTTTGAGTAACCTAATGAATATAGAGGTGTATTAAATTTCAATTTCTTAATTTCAGAATCTGTCGCAATACGCATTGGTTTAGCATACTTCGACATATTTTCTTTAGTGTGGACTATCGCAATATCATATTGCGGTACCTTAATGACTTCATTTGCATGAAAAGTATAAGGTATTGATTTACCATTACGATTCAATTGAAATTTAATATATTTTGGTGCTGCAGCTTTACCATATTTATCATCAATAACATGTCCATTTGTAACAAAGGTATGCGCACCAATAACCGTACCAGTACCCATTGAGTCTTGACCTTTATATTCTGGAATCCTCACTTTCCAACCATTTAAATTCGAAACACGACCAATAGATTTCAAATTACTTTGGGATGCCTTTGGATAATATTTGTTTGAAATTGAACTGTTACTGATCTTTTTAGCTTTTAAATATCCTGAGTACTCACCTGCATGTAAGCCATCATAATAATAGTTACCAACAGCTTGCGCGTCATCATGATGACCGGCATAACCAAACATCGTTGTTCCAATCACTACACTTGCAATAAATGTTTTACCAAATTTTGATTTCCACATATTATTCTCCTCAATACCTTTCTTTTATATAGCTATGTCATGACATACATCGCTCAATATAATAATTATTCAATATTATTATATGATATTAGTCGGACAATATGCGTCTTTAGATGTATTAATTAATAAAACTTTAGACTTATTTTTTTAATTTAATAACAAAAGCAAAGTATTTTTTGTTTACAAAATAAAGTGATAGAGGTAAAATGTAAAATATATTTATGGAGGGGTACTCAAGCCTGGCTAAAGAGGCCAATCATTTATGATTGGTAGGAGCTTTTTGCTCGCGTTGGTTCAAATCCTTCCCTCTCCGCTATTTTACGACTGAAACGATTATCGTTTCAGTCTTTTTTATGATTTAAAGATCGTTCCAACTCGTTGCCATATAAAAACGATTCCTACTAAGTCATTGACAATTGTTAGTGAGCAAGGTTACTATTTGTTTAAATTACTTTGAAAGAGATACGTTTTTTCACTTAAGGTATCCTCGCAATACATATTTTTTTACCTCATTTTGTAAACGCTTTCTCTTTTAAAATGAAAGGGAGGTCATTATGGAAGCTATTAAAGCGATCTTTAGCAAATTGTTTGAATTCTTGCCACGAGCGATCATTAATTTATTTATCTAATATGGATTCATAGATTTTCATTTTCAAAAATTAAATACAATAGAGGTGCTGTTTATGAAAACAAGAGAGAACAGATTTAGTATTCGTAAATTGAGCGTAGGCGCGTCATCAGTTGTAGTAGCAACGTTGCTATTCATGGGAGGTGGCTCAGCACAGGCAGCCGAGAAACAACAGGAAGTGGGAACTCCTGAAACGGCGTCAGCACAATCTATTGGGGATAAAGACACATACGCGACTCAAAAGGGACAAGTTCAATCAACTGAACAAGATAAGTCGCAAGCGTCTCAAACTGAAAATAATACAAATAATTCACAAACTAGCTTACATAATGAACATAATCAAACTGACGATGCATCTACAACGAATGAAACTATTACAACTTCAGATGAGACGCATCAAAGTACCACTGTAAAATCTGAGAAGCCAGCTTCAATTAGCGATAACCAACAAACTGAAGCTAAACAAACTTCTAAACAATCACTTTCAACTGATACACAAACTTCTAAACCAACTACTAACGACGGCATAACAAAGCAACAATCTGAATCATCTAAACAGGAAGAACCGTCAACGCAATCAACTGATACAGCTTCTAAAGCAGACGACACAATTAAGAAAACAATTGCACATACGCAATCACAAACTGATGAAACGTCTGATAATAAAAAAGAAGCATTAAATCAACTACATTCAAATGTTGTTAAATCTGAAGATGCAAATACTTCTTCAAATGAAACTAATCCAAACACAATTAAATCAACTGAACAACAACAGTCAATAGAATCAAATACGTCAGATAAACCAAAAATCGACAATCAACAAGCACAATCACAACCAAAGGATAATGACGACAATCAAGGTGACGCACTTAAAACCGCAACACAATCTCAGCAACAAACGTTAACTAAGAAGGAAGCGACAACCTCTGAAGTAACGAATCGTCTTAATACACAAAATAGCGATAATAATAATATTTCAATTGATGGGCAAACTAACCCTACTTTAGATGGTGATAAGTCTTCTAAACAAAATAAAGATGCACAATCTGGGTTAAATACACTTAAAAATAACGCAGTCGCAACGACAAACACTCAATCTAAATCACAAGCTGCAACTGGAACGAAAGATCAAACCAATAAAGTTGCGAAACAAGCTCAGTATAAAAATCACGACCCTATTATTTTAGTTCACGGATTTAATGGTTTTACTGATGACATAAACCCATCCGTACTAGCGCACTATTGGGGGGGCGATAAATTAAATATACGCCAGGATTTAGAAGAGAACGGCTATGAATCTTATGAAGCGAGCATTAGTGCGTTTGGTAGTAACTACGATCGTGCTGTCGAACTTTATTACTATATTAAAGGTGGAACTGTGGATTATGGTGCTGCACACGCTGCCAAATATGGTCATGAACGTTACGGTAAAACATATGAAGGCGTATATAAAGATTGGCAACCAGGCCAAAAAGTACATCTTGTAGGACATAGTATGGGCGGTCAAACGATTCGTCAATTAGAATCATTATTAAGAAATGGTAATCCAGAAGAACAAGAATATCAACGTGTACATGGTGGCGATATTTCACCTTTATATCAAGGTCAAAACGATAATATGATTTCATCAATTACGACACTTGGAACGCCACATAACGGCACACATGCGTCAGATTTATTAGGTAACGAAGCGCTTATTCGTCAAGTTGTCTTTGACGTAGGAAAAGTACTTGGCAATAAAGATTCACGTGTAGACTTCGGTCTGTCTCAATGGGGTCTAAAACAACAGCCTAACGAGTCTTACGTTGACTATGTCAAACGTGTTAAAGATTCAAAATTATGGCAAACCAAAGACAATGGCTTTTATGATTTAACACGTGAAGGTGCGACAAATCTTAATCGTCAAACATCATTAAACCCTAACATTGTGTATAAAACTTACACAGGAGAATCAACACATGCATCGTTGTTCGGACGTCAAAAATCTGATTTGAATTTATTCTTCCCATTTACCCTTACTGCTAATGTAATTGGTAAAGCAGCTGAAAAAGAATGGCGAGAAAATGATGGCTTAGTGTCTGTTATTTCATCACAACATCCATTTAATCAAGCTTATACACAAGCAACGGATACAAATCAAAAAGGTATTTGGCAAGTAACACCAACAAAACATGATTGGGATCATGTAGATTTTGTCGGCCAAGATAGTACTGACACAAAACGCACTAGAGCTGAATTACAACAATTTTGGCATGACTTAGCAGATGATTTAGTTCAAAGTGAGAATTTAACACGCACCGCTTAATACATTTCAAGTTTAATCAAGAGGAGGTCTCGTTATGTCTGGTACTTTTCTTCAATTAATAGGTTCTCTATTTAACATCTTAAAAGTATTATTCTCATAAATGCGTCATAACATGATAAGCACCACCTATTAAAAAACATTCGCTTTTCATAATAGGTGGTGCTTATTTTCATTCGTATATTGCTGTTGAAATCAAAAGTTCTTACACTAACATTTTTAATAATCACTAATGTTTATTCCGCGCCTTTATTAACAAATTGCGAGCTACTGGAGGCACTGTCTGCAGCAGATAAGGTCACTTTAATTGCGTCATTTGATTCATCGACTTCGTGCTGCAACTCACTATTAAGTCCTAACAAGTTATTCGCTTGTGTTTCATCACTATTAAGCTCTTCCAAACCATTTACAATCCCAGTCGCTAAAAATTCACATGCTTCGTCACTTTCAACATACACTTTTTCTTTTACAATACTTTCAATTACATCGATTAATTCTGATTTTTGAATTTGAATATCAATCATGAAAATTACTCCCTTAAATTGTTGTTGACATCAACAAAATTTTATGTCTTTAATTTTATACCCTTTTTAAGCATAGACATTCAAAATTGCATACATCTAATAACCCTAAACCCCTTATAATATCTAGCTTAACAAGCTACTTGGAAGGCTTGTTAAAGGCATTATACATTAATTTAAAAGGAGAAAATACTTAATTTTTTTAATATGACAAATGTGTCATATTAATGAATAATGATATGTTTAAACTACTTTAATTGTCGACCTTTTTCGGCACAAAAACTTCTGCCTCACTATCATATGGATAGTAAAATCCATTAGGTACCGTTTGTAATTCAATTAAACTTCCCCACGGACTTTTTACATAAACAGTTTGATTACCTTCAGTGTCTTCATATTTCGTATTCACATGCGGCTCTGAAATAGGTTGACCTCTAGCTTGCGTCAACTGTTTAACTGCCTCATCAAAGTGTTCTGCCTCGATATAAAAAGAGATATGCGTATAACCAATGTCTTGTAACGTTTGCGCTTGACCTTGATGTGCATCTTTAAATTCAAACATTTCAATATTCGGTCCATTACCAAAGACCATCATAAGTTTATGAATAATGGATGCCCCTTCTTCTAAACCAAGAATGTGTTCAACTATTTCCCCACCACGAGGTTCATCCGTCTTTCGTTGACTATCATAAGCAATCTTGCCGTTGATCCCTTCTTTGAAAAAGGCTGTCGCCGCTTCAATATCCGGTACTGTGAGTCCGATATGATTGATTCCTCGATTTATATTCATACACCATCACCTCTAATAACAATGTTTTAATATGCGAGTTACGTATGTTCACCACGACGGACGCGATCTATAATTTTTTGTAGTCTATTACGTTTATCTTCCTCATTTTCAACAAAAAAGACAGCACCTTCCCCTTCAATCGCAACCCAAGGTACAATAGCATCGAAATCTAGGTCTTGAATCAATTCCAGGCTTTTAATGGATGTTTGTCGGTCACTTGAATTGAGAATAACAGTACACCATTTCCCATCATCTACACATAAAAAGTCGCCTGTAAAAAGGAAACGATGTTCACCGTTATCCAATAGAAACATCGTCGTACCTGGCGTATGTCCTGGAGTAGAAATGACTTCTAAATCATCTGCAATCGGCTTACGTTGTTCAAACTGTCCATCAATCGGTACCGTTCGATTGATTGCTGCTACATCATCACAATGAATCCAAAATGGTATATCTATACTAGGTGTTCCGCCTACGGATTCATGCTCATGATTCATTAAAACTCATGAAGCACCGCCTAATAATTGGATATCTGTCACTGCTTCATTTAAACCTGGTGAATGATAAATGACTATATTGCCTTCTGGTCGTTCTAGCACAAATGACTTAATACGGTAGCGTTTATCAAATGGCAAGACTGCCTTTGTTGTTTCATATAATCCTTTCTGAATACGTGTTAATGTCTCTAATTATTTATTATCCATAAATGAATCACCCTTTTCGCAATTTGATGTCTTAAGCTATACCCTTTTTCTTCATCATAAATATGATTAGCACTGACTCTATACATCTCTTCATTAAAAAAAGCGGAACAGTATTCATAATGAACACACTGTTCCGCCCCACCGCATGAGTGACTTTAACTAAAAAACTTGATATAAGCGTCTTATCTTTTCAGTCAGTTACGCGTTTTTTCATTATTAAATTGAAGTATTATTTATAATCGATTACACGATCAACTGGCATTCTAAATGATGTGTGTGCCTCTTTAGCTTTCTTGCCTATTGCGACAATCATCACTGGAACATAACGTTCTAAATCATAGCCAAACGCTTTACCGATTTCTTCATGTTCAAAGCCACCAATTGGATTTGTATCATAACCGTGTTGTTTAGCAACTAACATCAATTGCATAGCAGCTAAACTACTGTCTACTTTAACAATGTCATTCATTGATTGGCGTGTGCGATTTTTATAATTTTCTAAAACAATCGGTAACATTTGTTCTTTAACTTCTTGTGGCATGTGACCATTGACAACCGCTTGTTCATAAATATATTCGCCTTCTTCATAGCATTGTAAATCCCCAAAAATGACAATCATTGCTGATGATGTATCATTTTGGTTTGTATTAAATTGAATTAATGGACGCAATTTAGCTTTCGCTTCATCACTTTCAACCACAACAAAACGCCAAGGTTGCATATTCACTGATGAAGGTGCTTTCGTTGCTTTTGCAATCATTTCATTCATTTCTTCATGAGGAATTTTATAATCTGGGTCGAAACCTTTAACTGATTTACGACCTTCTAATATTTCATTAAAATCATTAAGCATGATTAGCCTACTTTCTATCTTTTTTCTATAGTTATAATTTAAATGCAATTTACAAATATGTACAATTATATGTTTTAAAAAACTTTATATTTTAGACAGTAGGCAGTCTTAATTATAGGTATTATAGCCAAAGAAATGTCTATTTCACGCATGATGATATCATACACCTCTCTTATTTACACTTACTATTAATACGAAAATTTGTATAATTCATTGATTAAAAATTAATAAATAGGGTATCATTAATTTTAACAAAAAAATTAATTACATAATTTAATACAATTAATTAACTAATCATACAGAGTATTCGTAGTCAGTCATAATTTTAAGTCACATATATACTCATGAAGGGGACGAACATTATGGCAGATAAACTGCAAAGGGAATTAAGCAATAGGCATATACAACTTATTGCAATTGGTGGTGCGATTGGTACCGGATTATTCCTAGGTGCAGGTGAATCCATTCACTTAGCAGGTCCATCGATTTTACTTACTTATATTATCGTTGGTTTCGTATTATTTATGTTTATGCGAGCAATGGGAGAAATCTTATTGTCTAATCTAGGATTTAAATCATTTGGTGATATTGCCCATCATCATATTGGTCCAATGGCAGGCTTTATGGTCGGTTGGACATACTGGCTAACTTGGATTATTTCAGGTATGGCTGAAGTAACAGCCGTTGCTAAATACGTTGAATTTTGGTATCCAGCAATACCTAACTGGTTAACAGTTGCATTTACAATTCTTGTACTTGTAGGTATGAACTTATTTAGCGCCAAATTATTTGGTGAACTTGAATTCTGGTTATCACTAATTAAAGTTATTACGATTATCGCATTAATTGTTGTAGGTATTGTTATGGTCATCTTTGCAATGAAGACTGATTATGGTACAGCAAGTGTAGCGAATATTTGGAGTCATGGTGGATTCTTCCCTAATGGCATATCTGGATTCTTAATGGCATTCCAAATGGCAATCTTCTCATTTATTGGTATTGAGTTAATCGGTATCACTGCAGGGGAAACTAAAAATCCATATAAAACGATTCCTCAAGCAATTAACAATGTACCTTTCCGTATATTAATATTCTACGTTGGTTCATTAGCTGTTATTATGTCAGTTGTACCTTGGAATCAATTAGATCCTGCGGAAAGTCCATATGTAAAATTATTTGGTTTGGTTGGTATTCCATTCGCAGCGGGAATCATTAACTTTGTAGTTTTAACAGCGGCTGCATCTTCATGTAATAGTGGTATCTTTGCTAACAGTCGTACACTATTCGGTTTAGCTGGAAGAAAGCAAGGTCCACCATTCTTACATAAGACGAATAAACATGGTGTTCCATATTACGCTATCTTACTTACTTGTGGTTTATTAAGTATTGCGATTATTTTAAATGCAGTATTTAAAGATGCTACGAAGGTATTCGTTCAAATCACAACGTTCTCAACAGTACTCAATATTATGATTTGGACATGTATTATGATTGCGTATCTAGGTTTCGTGAAGAGAAACCCTGAATTACACAAAGATAGTAAATTTAAAATGCCTGGTGGCAAATACATGGCATATGCCATTCTTGCCTTCTTTGCATTTATCTTTATCGTTTTACTTATTAATAGTACGACACGTTTTGCAGTACTATTCGCACCAGTTTGGGCAATCGTACTTGTCATCATGTATCAAAAGTATCGAAAAGAATCTGAAAAAGCGACAATCGCCATGGAAGATGAAAAAGATTTAGAAAAAGAATTAAAAGATAAATAGATGTTAATTAACTTTATCTAGTAATATCAAGTCATATAATTAACTCCCTCAAAGTAGCCATGATTTTCAAAGCTTACTTGGAGGGAGTTTTATTTTAATTATTTTTCTTTTAAACGTCCATCTTCCATATGGAAGACTTTATCACAGAACTTGGTTAATCGTTCATCATGTGTAACGATAATACACGTTTTATGACGTTGTTTAGATTGTTCTTTTAAGATTTCCATAACTGCCATCGTATTTTCAGTATCGAGCGATGCAGTTGGCTCATCAGCTAAAATAATAGAAGGTTGTGTATAAATTGCCTTAGCAATCGCGACACGTTGTTTTTGTCCTCCTGACACTTCAGAGGGTAATTTGTTCTCAATTTCTTTTAAGCCTAAATCGTTCAACAATTTATCATATTCTTCAGTACTTAACACATCTTTTTTATAACTCTTCAATAAATGGAATTGTTGTTTTACTGTTAAGAATGGGACTAAGTTCGTCGCTTGTAATATAAAGCCAATTTCTTTCATTCTCATTTTAGCTAATTGCTTCTGACTCATTTTTGAGATTTTCTTATCATTAATATATATTTCACCGGATGTTGGTGTTTGTAACGCACCAGCCATTGTTAAGAACGTACTCTTACCGGAACCGGAAGGGCCAACAATAGCTATAAGTTCACCTTTTTCAAAAGATAAGGATGTCGGTTTAACTGCTTCAATTGTATGATTACCATCTTGGAATTCTTTAGTCACTTCATCAAATTTTAACATGGTGGTACCTCCTTACCCGATCGCCTTGAGTGGGTCTATTTTTCTAATGGATAATACTGAGAATAAGCTACCAACAAGAGATGTTAGTATTAAAACGATACCAAAGATAATGAGTGTACCGATATTAAATTGGACAGGTACCGCTTCAGGTAAGACTAAACTTGTCAGTAATGTCAGTATTAAGCCAATCAAAGTACCGATTAAGGCTAATATAAAGGTTTGTGCTAACACCATCTTCATTAAGAACCCATTCGTAAATCCTTGAGCTTTTAGTACTCCGAATAAATTCTTTTTCTGCAACGTGATGACATATAAGAATACGCCAATGACTGTGGCAGAAATAACAAATAAGAATGTAATCATAAAGTTCATTGTTAAGTTTTGTGGTTTGTAGCCTGGTAGGTTCTCTACAAAGTCATCTATTCCTATAACTTCTAAATCTTTATCAACATTTTTATCTTTCCAATTACTGTCTTTTACAACTACAGCATTGGTTTTATCTGATGATAATGCTGGGTTAATTTTTTCAATCGTTTTGTCATTTGCGAAAATAACAGGAGAAGCATTATATTTAGCACTTTCTGATACGCCAACGATATGTAGTTTCTCATCAGATTGAGATAGCGTGATGGTGTCACCAACCTTAAATCCCTTGTCTTTCAATGATTGATCGATCACGACATCATTATCTTTATTAAATTTTTTGCCTTCCTCAATCATTGGAATCAAGAATGAGTTTGATGTTACGCCAAAGAGTAATGCATTCTCTTCACTATCTCCGTTAGATGCAATAACGCCAATTTGTTTTAACGGTGCCTCTTCTTTAAATTTGCCTTCAACGTCAGACGATTTAAAGACAGATTGTTGAACCGTTTGGTTGGCATCTTTATTTAAAACAATCGCATCTGCTTTCCATTTCTTGATGCCTTCAGTGTTCATATTAATTAAACCACTTGCTAACCCGGATAGTAAAAAGAGTAAGTAACTAATTAATACTAGAATGCCTATAATTAATCCGAATTTAAGCTTGTTGCGTTTAATTTCGTTCCATGCAAGAAACATTTAATCCCCTCCTTTATGTGTATTATTAACAAGTATAGCAATACTTATATAAAAAATTACAATGAATTAAACTATTTAAATATTATTCATATTGAACATCATAAGAAAGTTCTACAAATTGGTTATATTGTGTCACGGCTGTTAAATTCAATTGAACTTGGTCAGCAATATCATTAAAAAGGAGGATATCGATATGACCTATAAAAATAAAATTCAATATTTAGAAGCCATTCAACGTTACGGCAGTATTTCACACGCAGCCAAACACCTTTATATTTCTCAACCCTATTTAAGCCGTTATATTAAAGACGTTGAGAATGACTTAGGTGTGACATTAATTAACCGGGACAGCAACCCGCTAGAACTTACGTATTCAGCTGAGCGATTTCTAGATTATTTACATGAAATTGAGGATATTGATACTCGAATGCGTGATGAATTGCAGACAATTTCTAATTTGAAAAAGGGCGTATCCGTATAGGTGTTAATCCTATTTTAGCTACACATACGCTTTATAGTATCTTGCCAAAGTTTATAGAACATTACCCGGGCGTGGAGATTGAATTAGTAGAAGAAGTGACACATCGAATTGAACAAATTATTTCCGATCAAAAAGTGGATATAGGTGTGACGATATTACCGTTATATACCGAAGATTTATCTTATGATATTTTATACACAGAAAATGTATATTTAGCGTTACCTCCAGGACATCAGCTTATCGAACAAGCTAAAGCACACGCTGATGATGGTGAATTTCCATTTCATTTGTTAGATAATGAGAAATTTATCTTGCTCAAGCCTGAAATGACATTACGCCAATTATCTAATCAAATCTTAAATGATTATAATGTTGTACCTGAAGTGATGATGGAAACGGTTAGTGTCAAGAATGCGCTTCGTCTCGTCAATGAAGGTACCGCAATCACATTTGTCCCTAAGAGTGTTAAAGATATGACGTCTCATCGTTTTAATGGCACGTTTGTCCAATTGAACCCACACCACTATTACAATCGAGTCGTATTAGCATACAAAGAAAATGATAAAAAACCACTATCTAGAGCAGCTAAGACATTTATCCAAATGGCGAAATCCGGAATGAAACAAGATATGAATTAACAACTACTTTATTAGACATAGAAAAGACAAAAGACGTGGGACAATGAATTCATAAAGAATTCTGTTCCACGTCCTTCGTTTGCTTATTCTCAGACAATAATCATTTAGCTTTAAAATTAATCGTTCAATATATTATACTTATTCGCCAACGACTGTGAATCGCTCGTTAATGTGAGCTGCATTTTCAGCTTCGTCTACAATTGCAATAGCGTAATCCGCATAGCTAATGTAGCTATTACCTTGACTATTTACAAGCAATTCATCTTTACCTAATGTATAAGAACCTGTACGTTTACCTTCTGCATCGAACTCTGCTGATGGACTAACAAATGTCCAAGTAATGCCCTCGCTATCTTGAAGATCTTGGAGATTACGTCCTTGACCTTTAGCAGTTGGTTTAAACATATCTGGGAAATCTGGTGTTTCAAGTACACGTGTTGTATGTGCCTCATCTACGAATAAGCTACCTGCACCACCTACTACAATCACTCTTGTATCTACTTCTTTAAGCAATTTAATTAAAGCGCGTCCCGCTTCTACATGGGCTTCTTCCTCACCTAATGGCGCACCAAATGCATTTACAACAACATCAAGATCTTTGATGTCATCTACTGTTAAACTGAAAATATCTTTTTCAATCACTTTCACATCTTGATCATTTAGTTTGCTCGCATTTCTAACAATTGCAGTGACTTCATGACCACGTGCTTGTGCTTCTGTTAATACTTTATTTCCAACTTTACCTGTTGCTCCGATAATACCAATTTTCATGATTTATTCCTCCACATTTTTATATTTATGGTGATGTCAGTCAATTAGGTCGTTGTGAGACAGCTTCATTATCGCACTTGTGCTTGTAACCATAACAGTTACATGTAAGATATAACGGATGACGACTTATCCGTTTCGTTGCAAGATGCCTGTAACAATATCATCCATTGTGACATTAGCCAAGGCACCTTCCATCGCATCTTGTGCACGTAAGAGAATGATTTCAAGCACACTCTGGATATTAGCACCTACAACACAATTTATATTCGTGTCTTCATGCATTTGGAATAATTCGCCTTCGTCAACGACTTCCACCGCTTGATACACATCAAGTAATGTAATGTCTGTTAAAGGTTTTCGCAGTTGAATGCCACCACTCCCTTGCTGTGTTTCGATTAAATTCGCTTGCTTTAATTTACCTACTAATCTTCTAATTACTACAGCATTAGTGTTCACACTACTAGCAATCCAAGAGGACGTTAATGGTTGCGACTGTTCAACTTTGACTAGTGCTAGAATATGCACAGCCACAGTGAAACGACTACTAATTTTCAATCTTCTCACCTCATGTAACCGTTATAGTTACAAGTTAATTTATAAGTCACTGTTTTTGAATTTAATTAATTTTGGTTTTAAAAAAGACCCAATCATCAAGATTTTTAAAATCTCAATAATAGGGTCATAATAATAATATTAATTATATAAGACTAAATTCACATTAATTATATTCATCTTCGATATCGCCAACGATTTCTTCAAGAATATTTTCTAAAGTAATGATTCCCTTGAAATTAGCGTCATTATAAACTGCTGCGATATGCACTTTTCTCTTTTTCATCATTTCTAATATGTGTTTCAATGGTGTATTCATTTTAACGTTAATAATTGGATTAACGAACGTCTCTAGTTTAGATGGTTGTTCCACGTTGAACAATGATTTGGAATGTATGAAACCAACAATTTGATCATCTTTAACAGCTGGATATCTTGTAAACGCATCTATTTTAATTTGTTGAATCGCATCATCAAAACTCGTATTTAAGTTTAGCGTTTTAGCATGTTTTTCATCAATCATAATATCTTTTGCGACTAAATTATCAAACTTAAATGCTTGGTTAATATGATGTAACTCACTATCATTAATTTCGCCACCTTCATGGCTATCGTGGATTAATTGTTTCAGTTCTTCCTCAGAATGGAAGACTTCACTTTCTTTAGCAGGTTTCATATTGAACATTTTTAATATCAAACGTGCTGCACCATTTAATATCCAAATAAATGGATACATTATTTTATAGAAAAAGATAATCGGTTTCGCAAAAAGCAATGTAATATATTCTGCCTTTTGGATAGCAATCGTCTTAGGTGCCATTTCACCTACAACAACGTGTAAAAATGTCGCGATAACAAATGCGCCACCAATTGTGAATGGATGTATCCAAGCTTCAGGAATACCAATACTGCTGAATAAAGGATGTAATATAAATTCAAATGTAGATTCTCCTACCATACCGATACCTAGTGCGGTAATGGTAATACCTAATTGACAGGCAGCTAAGTATTCATCAAGATGATCGACAACCTTTTTTGCGGCAATCGCTTTCTTCTCACCTGCATTAGACAATTGTGCAATTCTTGTTTCTCTGACTTTAACAATAGCGAACTCTGTCGCCACGAAAAAAGCCGTTAGGACTAATAATAATATAAAAGTAATAAGACTAAGTGCGGTCCCCAAATATGTTCCTCCAAAATAAAAAATTGTAGACTTGCTACTATACTAATTGTATCAATAATACATATATAATCAAAATATTTAAATTTTAATTACTTATATAAATAGTGCTTAATTCAAAAGGCAAAATTGAGAACCCTTCTTTTTTATAAGTAGTGACTTAAGGCTTTATAATGGAACGATTTAGACTTACCCCATGGCGGTCAGTCTCAAATAGCTGTAACGCATACATACAATGTTCACCCGGAAGATGTTGTTCAAATTCGTCCCAAATCCACATTGCAATATTTTCAGCAGTCGTATTCATATCAGGCAACGTTTCATTAATGAGTTGATGATTCAATTTAGGTTCAATCACTTTATTATAAATTGCATCTACTTCGTTAAAATCTAATCCAAGACCATAATCACCAATTGGTGAAAGTACATCTACATACAAGCGATATGAATGATTATGCAAATCTCGAAATATATCTTCACCAAAATAAATTCGATTGTCACATTTAAAATCATATTGTTGTTTTAACACAGTTCGGCCCTCTCTATATTTAAATTGATTGGGTGGTTGAATATGATTGAAACGATTATGCATTGTTCATGCTCCTCTCTTTTACATTTAATACTATTGCCCAAATATCTTCTAAATATTGTTACTAATTAAGAACCTAATAAAAATCATTGGAAATCACAACGTCCACACAAGAAATTGTTTAATTTAAGCATACTAATCGTCGTTCATTCCAAATTCGAACATCGTTTATAATATCACTTTTATTCATTCCAAAAGTTTCTAATTATCTCTACATCTTCAAGTGCCTGAGTTTCTCTAGCTTTGAAAATGTCAGGTCGTATTGATGGATCTACTGTATTACCGCTTAGTTCATTTAATTTATCAAATACTGCTTTACTAGGTGTAATTAATTTAATTTTAGCGCCACTTTCTTCGAGTTCTTTAATGGCATCTTCTAATTTATATGGAGTTGAAATAGGAAAATTCGTCGCAAAAATAAGTACTTTCTTAGCACCTATAGCTAAATCTGCATTCTCCATGGAATGACATCCACCATCAAAATGTTTGTCACCATCAATCGTCGTAGCCGGCCAAACACCTGGTAACTCGAACCACTTGAAGCCATAGCTTTATGCAAGTTCACTTGACTATCAGACGTTAGTGCGACACGCTTTGCCTTACGCGCATTAATAGCAGTAATCATTAAATTAGATGGCCATTCAGTACCTTTAATTCTATGTTCTAAGCGAGTAATATGTACGCTCTCATTATATTTATGATCTTCTAGTACGTAGAGACTATAATTCTCAATCCATTCTTTAGGTGAATTCGAATGCTCTTATATTTGAGCATATCTTTCGAAGATACCTGACATATCTTTAACTGGCGGCATTTCATTAGATTTAGGCGCAATTTGCTCATCATAAATGACATCAAAACTCTTGTCAGATGTTAATCCTGTAGCAACTTGCGCGCCACCCGATGTACCTATCATTAAATCTGCATGACGAACATCTATACCTTGATTAGATAATGTTAACAGATAGCCTAACTCCCAACCTATGGCTAGCGAACCACCACCGCCAAGTACAATTTCATGTTCTTAATTGTCTTTTTTATTCATATTACAAAAAAAGAAGAGAGGCTAGGATATATTTCCCAGATAAATAGCCAGTAAATAAGTCTTTAAAAATTTATTTATCGGCTTCTTTATTAACAATTCTTCGTATTGTTGGCTCGCTTTCTTAGGGGACAGCTTCAGCCTGTAGTCTTCAGCTTGTCCTGTTCCCTCAAGAGTCTCGCCAAAATACTTTGTATTTTTACATGGAAATACTTTAAAAAAGACAATTTCTATATTATTTAAATAGAAATTGTCTTTTTATAATTATTCAAGAACTTAATGTTCCAGCCTCTACAAATATATATTAGCAGTAGTTGACTGGTGGGCGAAGCCCCCAACAAAGTGAATTTCATAAAGAAATTCTACAAGCTAGGCAAGCTGGGGGTACAATGAAATAAATATTGGAAAATATTATTTCTGACCTACTCCCCGACCGATAATTCATATTAATCTAAATAATTTTCAGCATGCTCAAGACCGAAATGTTCATCTTTAGCTTTTTCTTTTTCATATTCTTCTTGAGAGATTTGTGTAATACTTTCAACTGCATAACTTACTTTTTTCGCAAATTGTTCAACTTCTTCTTCATTTTTAGCCAATACAAATACTGTTAAGATATTATCATCAACAATATCTTTATAATGTTGATAACGTAATTTATAAATATTCATGTGACAATCCCCCTATAAATTAAAAACCTCATGTCATTTCATTTTTCATGAAAGGTTTAATTAGTAAAATATGCCCTGTTTTTATTACTTCCAAACTTCTATATTGCTTACGATTTTAAAAATTCTTAATTAAACCATGTATTTCAAGATATTTTTATTTATATGCATTAAATCTATAGCTTATTACACTAAATATGAAACCTAGTATAAGTAATATCATTGCGAAGGTTAACGCCAACTGATAATTATTTGAATCTCCGATGAGTAATCCCGCAATCATTGGCGCTATCATTTGTCCGACACTATAAATGACTGTTAATAAAGATACAAGATTTAACTTTTGATTTGTATAATACATAAGTTCTTGGCTTTTCGACATAAATAATGTTGTTAAACCTAAGAAGGTTGCACCAAATAGCATCGACGTAATGATTAAGCCTAGCATATGATGTGAAAAGATAGGCAAGCCTACACTAATAATTTGTAATATTAATGCACTATATATCGCCTTTTTGTACCCAAACTTTTCAGCAAATAATGACCAAATTAGTGTGGCCGGCATTGCACCTAGACCTACAAACATCCAACTTAATGCAGCGTAATCTGCGTATGCAGGTATAGTCTTAATAAGTGCGACTAAAAATGTACCTGTAACTATATAGCCCGCTCCCTCAAAAAAATAGGCAATAGAGAATGGAATAATAAATGTACGATTTAATGCCTTCCCTGGATTCTGATTTGATGACGTCGTATGTATAGAGATTGAAGGGTTGTTTTTCATACTGGTTAGTATAGTGATACCTGCCATTAAAGACACAACACCTAATATAATCCATGTTGCTTTCCAAGTCTGAGCTTGCGTATAAAGAAATATAAAAATACTACTAGAAAATATTCCTATTCCTACTGCACTATATAAAATTCCCGAAATACTTTGTTTATTAGCCATTCTTAATGCTTCTAACGCCACATTAGATGCTAAAACAAAGATCGTACCACTCGTTATCCCGGCAATTATTCGCAGTACTGACCAGATTAGAAAATGCTCTGAAAGTCCCATAAAAATAACAGAAATCACATTAATCATGACATATAACTTTAAATCAAAGACTTTAGATTTTATCGTAATAAACATAGGTATGATAGCACCGATTAGATAACCTAAATAATTGAATGTCGCTAACAGGCCTGCATTTTGGTTATTCATCGAAGTATCTTGTTGCATAAATGGCAAAATTGGCGTATATGCAAAACGGCTAATTGACATTGCAATCATTAATGCCAGCATGCTTAATACCAATTGTTTATAAGCTTGCTTTGGTATCATAAAAAACCTCCCGTCTAGTATGTACCATTAAGTATATACCTTATCAGGAGGTTTGACTCTAATTATTCAATTGTTTGAGTTGTAACTGAACGCCTTTAAAGCGACTCAAGACGTACGCATCATGTGAAATAATGATTAATTGCGTTTGCTTTAACGTAATTAACATTTGAATTATTTCTTCCTCGTTAATCACATCTAAGTTTGTCGTTGCTTCATCTAATATCAATATCTCTGGCTCTAGAATTAGTGCCTTCGCTATCCATACACGTTGAAATTGTCCACCACTTAGCGTTGAAATGCTTTGATTAAGTATGCTTTGTGGTAACTTGCATTGTCTAAGTACCGCTTCTATTCTTGATGTGTAACTCTGCTTATCAAATTTGTAATTCTTAAGTGGTTCTAATAGCGTAGATAATACAGTTTTGCGCTGGTTTAATGTGTCACGTTGATACTGAGGCACATATTGGATGTGTTTCATCCATTCTTTTGCCGTATATGACTTACGCAATTGGCCATTAAAGTATAAGTCACCTTGATAATTCATATCTAATCCGGCGATAATCTTGGCTAACGTAGACTTACCGCAGCCACTTTCACCACTTATAAGTAAATGTTGGTCACTAATTGCACATGATATATCTTTGAAGATAAGTTTCCCATCAATGTATTTAGTTAATCTTTCAATTTTAAGCATAGGCCTGTCTCCGATGTGCGATAGTAATTAAATTTTTCGTATAGCTATGTGTGGGGTTAGCTAAAATGGATGATGCCTCACCACTTTCAATCAATTGACCTTGCTGCATAATACTAATATGAGTGGCATAATCCTTAACTAAGTTAATATCATGTGTAATAAAGACAATTGTCATTTGATAATGTTCCTGTGCCTTAATCAAATAGTGCATAAACTTTTTAACGTTCTCTTGATCTAGCGCACTCGTCGGTTCATCTAAAAATAAGTAGTCCGGACGTCTAATTAATGACATTATAAAGGCTACACGTTGTGCCATACCTCCACTAAGTTCGAAGGGATATCGTTTAAGTAATTGTTTACCTTGATTTAAACCGAGTAATTGCATTTTATCTAAGACGTCTTCCTCGATATCTTGTTTAGATAGTTGTGAATGGTTAGCTTCATAAATATATTGGAAATGTTTAGCCAAAGTCACGTTTTGAAACATATTACTTTGATCATCTTGAAAAACGGCATCCGCCTTATTTAAATCAATCTTGATTTCTCCTTGATAGCTTAGTTGTGATGGTTTCATTCCAAGAATAGTTCTCGTCAATAATGACTTCCCACTACCACTCTCACCTATAATGCAATGAAATGCACCTTTAGTTATTGTCAAATTCACATCGTTTAACAATGACCGATTATGATCTAAGATGGATAATTGATTGACTTTAACTACAGTATTCATTGCGTTATTTTTTTGTTGATCATTTGACATAATAAGGCGAAACCTCCTAACAATACACCAGGGAAGAAGAAGAGCCAAGGTGCACCATTAAAATAACTTTTCCCGTCAAAGAGAATGGTTCCTAACTCGGGCGTCGGTGGTTTAATACCTAGACCTAAAAAGGCAAGTCCAGATATACTTAGCATCATTTTGCCAAAGTCAGCTGTGACCAAAGCAAATATATTACTTAGTAAATGCGGAATCACGTGTACCACTGTCGTTCTAAATGTTGAGTTACCACTTAGCCTTGCATAACTGACAAAGGGACGTTTTTGAATATCTCGTGTTAAATTTCTGAAATAACGTAAATAACGGCCTATCCATCCAATCGTTAGGGCAAGTATCAAACCTAGCATTGAATTACTTACTAAGCTTAAGATGACTAATGCAATAATAAACGAAGGAATTGCCAATAGCATATCAGCAATAAACATGATGATTTGATCTAACCATTTTCTTTCTATACCTGCAATTAACCCAAAGACCAGTCCAATGCAAACACTTAACAGAATTACCACGCTAGTTAAGCTTAATGTGACTAGGCTACCTACAATCAGTCTGACAAAGAAATCTCTGCCTAATTGATCCGTGCCTAACCAATGTTGGCTATTAGGTGATTGAAGTGGGTCCAAGTTTTGTGTGTCTTGCATAAAGCAATATACAATTAGCACAAACATCACACTTAATATTGTACTTATGGCGATGTAAGTTTGATATTTTTTCATCACGACACACCTCTTTTCTCATGAGCTTGGCGTTTGGTATGTCGTCGTCGAAGTCTAGGTTCATTGTTTAAAATGATAATGTCGCCTAAATAATTAATGAACATAATTAAGACGATGATAAAGACCACAATACCTTGAATAAGTGGATAATCTCGTTGATTGATAGCATTAATTAATAATTTCCCTATACCAGACATGCTGAAGATTACTTCAAGTATGACTACTTTTCCTATTAAATGAATCATACTGTTAATTGAAATGGTCATGAGTGGTGCAAATATCTCTTTAATCTGGACAATGATACGCGCCTTTAATGAGTAATGTCTTAACTGAGCAAGTTGATACGCATCATTATCTAATGTTTGCGCAATAAGGTGCGATGTCATCAATAAGATATGACATCCTTCTATAACAACAATGGTGAAGATGGGTAGCACGAAATGTTGCCAAGAATCGCTACCTACAAAAGGTAGCAACTGCCAACGTACTCCTAAATAATATATAAACAAAATGGCTAACCAATATTCCGGCATAGAGGTCATCACTTGAGCGAATCCACGAATACCATTCGCGTATCGAGTATGTGGGCGCGTCCCAATAAAATAACCCACCATATAACCCAATGGCAACATAATACAACTTGAAACAACGATTAATATTAATGTTGGAATGACGGCCTCCATAATCATAGTTGTTACTGGCTCATTTGTACTAAAACTGTATCCCAAGTTACCAGTAAGTGCATGTCCAATCCAATCGATATATCTTAATAAAAAATGCTGGCCCAAACCAAGTTTATGTTGTGCTGCTTCAATATTTTCCTGGGTAATCGACGTATAACCATGACGTTGTAAGTATAGTATCGCTGGATTACCTGATGTCTTCTCGACTAAAACGAATATAATAAACGAACTCACGATTAAGTAAAGTATTAATTTTATTGTTCGTCTAAGCATTGTTACTCATTAACTTTCAACGCTTTATAATCAATAGGAGCATCAGTAAGTCCAGAGAATTTGAATTGCTTCACTTTATCACTAACGACAAAGGTTTCATTTGGATAAGCAATAGGCACACCATAATATTGTTGATTAAAGTGTTTGAATATTTCATCAAATGAACGCTGTTGTTCTTTTTTAGATACAGTTGTTGGGAAGTCATCTAGTTGCTGAGTCAATGTTTTATCATTAGCTAATACACCTGACTTGCCATCATTATTTTTAAATACTGAACTCATGAAATTATATGGCATTAAGGCATCTGAATACGTTCTATAGAAGATGAGATCATAATCTTTTTTCGTCCATAACGTATCATAGTATGATTGTGAATCTAACGTTTTCACATTTAACTTAATGCCAGCTTTTTTAAGTTGACGTTGCACTTTTTCCGCTTTATCTTTCCAACTTGGGAACTCTGCCGTTTGAATAACCAAATTAAATGTTAATGATTTACCGTCTTTTTCAAAAATACTGTCACTGTTCTTGTGATAACCGGATTGTTTAAGTAACTTCTCAGCATCTTTTACATCATAGTCATGTGCCTGTTGATTATCTTTATTTACAAATTCTACGTTCTTCTGGAATAAACCATTTACAGATTTACCCGCAATATCTTTTGTATCGATACTCTTACTAATGGCTTCACGGATTGTACGCTGTTTTAATAAATCATTATCCGGGTTAAATGCCATGAAATGACTTACTGTACTTGGTTTATCTTCAACAGTTAAGTTTTTATTTTTCTTGTCTTGCTTAATTTGTTGATCTGACAGCATTCCTAAAGCACCACCAGAAATATCTACAGAACCACTTTGTACTGCTGAGTTTCTTGAATCTCCATCTTCAATCGTTTGGAACGCAAGATTGTAGTTTACGGGATGGCTATGGTTGAAATATTTATTTGGCTTCATTGTCGTTTTTTCTTTGCCAGTTTTATCAACGACAAAGGCACCTGTTCCGATCGCTTTTTCAAATTTGCCATTTACTTTACCATTTTCAACGGAATGTGGACTCATAATACGCAACGGTCTCACCTGTGTTAATTCATTCAAAACTTGATTTGATGGTGACTTCAATCTAATTTGGACAACATGATCATTTTTAACAACAACCTTATCCAATTTTTTTAACGTTTCTACAGTCGTATCTTTGTTCATCGCTTTCGCACGCTCAATCGAGAATTTCACTGCTTTAGCATCTAAAGCTGAGCCATCTGAGAATTTAACATTCTTTTTCAAATGGAATTCATAGACTTTTCCTGAGTCGTCAACATGCCATTTTTCTGCTAAACCAGCTTTCACACCTTTATCTTTATCATATTTAACTAATGCATCATATACTGCACTATAGACTGGCATTGCGGCGTCATAACCTTGTGCGTCAAGTTTATCTGCTTTCGCTTCAGTAGGTAGCGATACTGTGATATTTTTATCTTCTTTTTGGTCATTCCCACAACCTGCTAATAAGAGCGTTGCGCTTGCTGCCATTGTAATTAATACACGCTTTTTCATTTACCGATACCTTCTTTCACGCTTGCTTTAATTAAAAATGATTCCTCATAAAGTGTTTGTAGATAATCATTTGGTGATAGATAAAAATCATTATAATGTGTTAAATCAATCACGTCAGGCACAGGTTCTTTCATTACTGTAACTTCAAACCCTGCATCAACAAAGCTATCAACGATGTGTTTTAAAGAATGGTTCTGAGAAGGTGTTGCGCCGTATTGATTAATCGTGTCATCCATAAATTGACGACTAGGATTATTGGTTAAATCGGCGAATGAAGCATAGTAAACGCCTCCCGGTTTCAACACTTCTTTTAAATCTTGTGCATGTTGTGGAATGTCTTCGATTAAGTACAGGACAGATGTACTTACAGCAGTATCAAATGTTCTATTTGTCTCTTGTGGTTTATCAGTTAAATAATATGTAAGTGGACGTTCACCTTTTAAAGTTTCTGCCTTTTCTAAAGATAAACGTGCTAAATCTACGCCGACACCTTCTTTAAATGGCGTTGTGTCATATAATTTTCTTAAAAATCCGCCTTGATTACATCCCACATCTAAGATTGTCTTCCCTTTGATATCCGATGTATCAAGCATTTCTATAGTTCTCTCCCAAGCTTCTTGATGGTCACGCGCCATATCATCATCTGATTCTTGGTCTTTTTGCCACCAAACATCATAACTCTTAGTCATCTACTTCTCCTCGCTCGTTTTAAATCGTAATTATTACGTTTTAAATAGTACTACACTATGTACAATTACACAATAAGAATTTTAAAAGTTATGATTGAATGCAAAAAATAAGCTATGGGAGCGGGACAGAAATAATATTTTTTCAAAAATTTATTCCTTCGTCCTCCTACGGTAAGGTTGACTAGAATTAAAAAGATGCTTGTTACAAGCTCGTTTTAATTCAGTCAACGACTGCCAATATATATTTTTAGCCTGAGACATTAATTTATGTCCCAGGCTTACATGTTATTATTTAATATTTATTTTGTTTGAGTTTGTCTACGTGAACGAATTAAATTAACGATAAGTCCTACTACAAATCCTATGATTGCCGGAACAATCCAACCCATTCCAATTGTGAAGAACGGTAAATAACGTTCTGCAAAGCTTATCAATGCTTGTGCAAATGATGTCTTTGCAAAAAATTCCGGGCTTGCGTTTACACCATCAAAGAACGCTGCAAACATTGTAAAGAACGTTGTAAATTTATAAACAATTGTCGAATGATTAAATAATGGACTGACAAGCGTTAATAAAATCAGTGTAATCGCTAACGGATAGATAAACATCAATACTGGCGTTGAATACATAATAATTTTAGTTAACCCGACATTAGCGAAGATACAAGCGAGTAACGCTACACCTGTTGCTAACCAAAGGTAATTCATTTTCGGGAATAGTTCTGTAAATGTCTCTGAAAATGCAGTAATTAAACCAATTGCTGTCTTCAAACAAGCGACAATAATGATTAGAGATAAAATGATAATACCGTAATCTCCAAGATAGTGCTGCGCAATTTGAGCCAGTGCGATACCACCATTTTCACTCACTTTAAAATGACCTAAACTCATCGTACCCATTAAAGCGAGCAATGTATAAATAATGCCCATTCCTACGATACTTATAAAACCTGACTTGAAAGTTTCTTTAGCGATCCCATTTGGATTAGTAATACCTAATTTCTTAATTGTTGTCACAATGATAATACCGAAAGCGAGTGATGCGAGTGCATCTAGCGTATTATAACCGTCTATAAACCCTTTCAATAAGACACTATCACTATAATTTGCACTTACTGGCGCATGACTAATACCACCCATTGGTTTAATAAATGCTAAGACAACTACGATACCTAGTAATACTAAAAATACTGGATTTAAGAATTTACCTATGTAATCTAAAATTTTAGATGGCTTTCTTGAGAAAAACCATGCTATAAGAAAGAATAAAATACTAAATATCGGTAATACAATTTTTCCAGTACCTACCGAAATAAATGGTGAAAATGCAATTTCATACGATGTTGTTGCAAGCCTTGGTAAAGCAAAGAATGGTCCAATGACCAAATATAAAGCAATCGTAAATGCGTACGCATAGCCTTTACTCACTCGAGATGAAATATCGAAGACGCCATTTGTTTTGGAGATACCAATCGCTACTATACCTAGAAAAGGTAGCCCAATGGCTGTAATTAGGAAACCTAAATTCGCAAGCCAAACATTCTCACCTGCTGTTTGTCCAAGATGAATAGGAAAGATTAAATTTCCTGCACCAAAGAATAAGCCAAACAACATCGAACCAATAAATATATTTTCTTTGATTGAAAGTTTTTGTTTCATCATGTGTCATATCTCTCCTATTATATGTTTACTAGCTATTATACATAAATTTAGTGTCTATTTGTTCAAAATATTCAATAAATTTAAATCATCAACCATTTGAGATGTTCTTTCATAAAAAAGACACCTCGCCACAGAGCGTTAACTTACTTTAACGCAATGTGCAAGGTGTTAAAGCCATCTTAAGTGTTACTTTTAAAATATTATTGCTTTACTATGTCGTGAGTTTAAGCTTTTCGAATCTGCCAATGATATGGATCTTCTAATTGATTCCAGTCGCTATCAATTTCATCACCATTGACTAAGCACTGGTCTAATTCTTTCACAATTTTTTCTTGATCTAATTCAGTACCTATAATCACAAATTGAGTGTTTCTGTCACCATATTCTATGTCCCAACTTTGCGCAACATCAGGTCGCTGATTTAAAATTTGTTCTCGTTGTTCTTTGGACATCGCAGCCACCCAATAGGTTACCGGACTAATATTACAAGATGAACCTGCTTGTGATAGTAGACATGCAACTTGATTATATTGTGCCAACCAGACGATACCTTTTGCACGAACAATATTATTAGGCATTTGTTCTAACCAATCATTGAAACGTTTCGCGTGAAACGGTAATCGTCTTGAATAAACGAAAGAACCAATCCCATACTCTTCTGTTTCAGGTGTATGTTCCGCGTGACCACCTTCAGTTAATTCTTTTATCCACCCTGCAGAGTTACTCGCTTGTTCAAAGTCAAAGCGACCTGTATCTAATACTTCGTTAATATCAACTTCGGCATTTGTTGTTTTAATTAGATGTGCATCTGGTTGTAACTTTCTTAAAATATTTTCTAATTTAGTTAATTCTGCTTCGGTTACTAAATCTGTCTTATTTAGCACTAAAACATCGCAGAATTCCACTTGATCAATAAGTAAATCCGCAATTGAGCGCTCATCTGTTTGATCTGCACCTTGATCACGATCCACAAGTAAATCCTCGGAATTAATGTCATTAATAAATCGATTAGCATCCACAACAGTTACCATCGTATCGAGTTTACAGATTGACGTTAAATCGATACCTAATGCTTCGTCAATATAAGAGAATGTTTGAGCAACAGGTACCGGTTCAGATATACCTGTAGATTCAATCACGATATAATCAATATTCCCCTTTTCTACTAAGCGCTCAACTTCTTGTAATAAATCGTCCCTTAACGTACAACAAATACAACCATTTGACAGTTCTACTAGTTTTTCATCCGTTCTTGATAGTCCACCCCCATCTGCAACTAAGTCTTTATCAATATTGACCTCGCTCATATCATTAACAATAACCGCAATTCGACGACCTTCCCGATTATTTAAAATGTGGTTAAGTAATGTTGTTTTACCTGATCCAAGGTAACCACTCAATACCGTTACAGGTATCTTGCCCATAAAATCATACCTTTCTTTTTATAAATCGTAATAATTACGTTTTATATTTTACATTTAATTATTTAATTGTCAATCGAGCCACGTTTCATTAAATACAGCAATATCAATAATTAACGCCCACTTTAGACCTTACTTTCGGAAACAAATTTATACTATTACCACATTTTTATTGTCTATCTTGACTTGACACACACTGTTTTCGGTGTTTATTATAAAATAAATTAGGTTAACCTAAACTTTTATTTAGGAGGTAATTGATTGATAGACATTAGTAACATGAATTTGCATTTAAATCATAAACATGTGCTTAAAGATATTACTTTAAAGATTCCAATTTCTGGAGAAATTATTGGCATTATGGGGCCCAACGGTGCTGGTAAATCCTCTTTATTAAAAAGTTTAATTGGATCGTTTAACGCGAGTGGCGAGATGAATTTATATGGCAAATCCATACATAAACAATTGCAATATATTACATACATTCCTCAAAAAGCACAATTAGATTTGGACTTTCCAATCAATGTTGAAAAAGTCATCTTGTCTGGTTGTTACCAAACCATCGGCTGGTTCAGACGCGTCGATCACGCGTCAAAAATGAAGTTTCATAAATTATTAAGAGATTTAGATTTGGAATCATTACAATATAAACAAATTTCTGAGCTTAGTGGTGGGCAACTGCAACGTGTACTTGTGGCAAGAGCTTTAATGTCTGATAGTACCATCTATCTATTGGACGAACCATTTGTTGGCATCGACTTTAATAGTGAACAACTCATTATGGAAAAGCTTCAACATTTAAAAAATCAGGGCAAACTTATTCTCATTGTGCATCATGATTTGTCGAAAGCTGAACAATATTTTGATCGAATTCTTTTACTTAATCGTACAGTCAGATTTTTCGGTCCTAGCCATCAAGCGATGCAGCCACAATATTTAAACCGGACATTTCTATTTAATGTGAGTTCTACTCTTAAAGAAGGGAGTGACATATCTAATGACTGATTTCATTCAACATTTATTCGATTATCAATTCTTAAATCGCGCTTTAATTACATCTATTGTCGTAGGTATTGTGTGTGGAACTGTAGGAAGTTTGATTATCC
Source organism: Staphylococcus sp. HMSC069D12 (assembly GCF_001810405.1). NCBI lineage: Bacteria > Bacillati > Bacillota > Bacilli > Caryophanales > Staphylococcaceae > Staphylococcus > Staphylococcus sp. HMSC069D12. The sequence goes on along the minus strand of NZ_KV801102.1, from coordinate 17,403 downwards.
TCCGTGGATTGTCGTTGATGGGAGATGCGATGAGTCATGCTGTTTTACCTGGTGTGGCATTGTCATTCTTATTCAATATTCCAATGTTCATCGGCGCATTAGTCACTGGCATGATCGCAAGTTTATTAATTGGCTATATTTCAAATAATAGTAAAACAAAACCTGATGCAGCTATTGGTATTAGTTTCACTGCGTTTCTCGCAACGGGTGTCATCATTATTAGTCTTATTAATAGTACGACGGATTTGCATCATATTTTATTCGGAAATTTACTCGCTATTACCCGACAAACATTTTGGATAACCATCATTATTGGCGTCATTGTGATACTACTCATTGTCATACTTTATCGTCCATTAATGATTTCAACTTTTGATGCGACATTCAGTCGTGTGAGCGGATTGAATACAACAATGATTCATTATTTTGTAATGCTGTTACTCGCCTTAGTAACCGTCGCGAGTATTCAAACTGTCGGCATTATCTTAGTCGTTGCATTACTTGTTACACCGGCGTCGACTGCCTTTTTAATCACAAAGAATCTATATTCAATGATGATCGTAGCAAGTTTAATAGGCATAGTAAGTTCTATCATAGGATTATACTTTAGCTTTATTTACAATCTACCGAGTGGTGCAACAATTGTTATTGCAACATTTAGTATTTATATCTTGACTCTTCTCTTTTCAAAAATAAAAACAAAGTATAGAGGTGTACAAACAACATGAAAAAATTTATTCCATTACTAATTGCATTAATCTTAGTACTCGCAGCTTGTGGTTCAAATTCAAGTGAGCAACACTCTAAAGGTCATGACAAATTAAAGGTCGTAACAACTAATTCTATTATTTATGACATGGTCAAACAGGTTGGTGGAGACAAGGTTGACGTTCATAGCATTGTGCCTGTCGGACAAGACCCGCATGAATATGAAGTTAAACCGAAAGATATTAAACAACTTACTGACGCGGATGTTATCTTCTACAATGGTTTCAATTTAGAATCTGGTAACGGTTGGTTTGAGAAAGCTTTAGAACAAGCGGGTAAATCTACTAATGACAAGTCAGTCTTCGCGGTGTCTAAAGGAGTTAAACCAATTTATTTAAACGGAGAAACTGGTAATAAAGATAAGATTGATCCACATGCGTGGTTAAGTCTGGATAATGGTATTCAATACGTTAAGAATATTCAAGAACAACTCGTAAAAGCAGATTCATCACATAAAGCTGATTATCACAAACAAGGTGATGCTTATCTTGCTCAACTTGAAAAGTTAAATAAAGACAGTAAAGATAAATTCAATGATATTCCGAAACAAGAGCGTGCCATGATTACAAGTGAGGGTGCTTTCAAATACTTCTCAAAAGCCTTCGATATTAAACCAGGTTATATTTGGGAGATTAATACTGAAAAACAAGGTACACCATCACAAATGAAACAAGCAATTCAATTTGTTAAAGATAATCACATTAAACATTTATTAGTTGAAACAAGTGTTGATAAAAAATCTATGAATAGCTTATCTGAGGAAATAGGTAAAAGTATTTACGGAGAAGTATTTACAGATTCAATTGGAGAAAAAGGATCGAAAGGAGATTCATATTATAAAATGATGAAGCATAATATTAAAACAATCCATGGCAGCATGGAATAGAATGTAGTCATTCATGTAGTAAGTCCATGGAAATCATCCTCCTATTAAAATTGCCAGTAAATGAGTTTTAACAACTTCATTTACTGGCTTCTTTAGTTTCAATAGTTCTAAAGTAGTTCTCTAAAGGCGATCTTAGATAGATAATCCACTCACTTAAGTTGTTTCGCGTTCCTGGGGTGCCGTCTCTATAGCAATTCTAAAATGGATTTTCATTCCACTTTAGTTGAGATGCTTGCCTAGGGGGGGCTGGGTCGAGCCGAGGTCTCGACACTCATCCTGTTCTCTCAGGCGTCACTCAACTAAGTTTCATAATCCATTTTAGAATTACTTACCTAAGTGCTATTGCACTTAGGTTCATTATTATTTGATTACTTTAATAAAATCTTTGTTTGCTGTTAGGAACAAATCTTCTTGTGTTACTAAGCGTGGTGTTGAGTTAGTCGTATAAATGATGTCTCTGATAGGTAATACATCACCTTTTTTAAGTTTACGTACTGTATTGTCTTTAAAATCACGTGAATCATAGAGTTTACACGCTTTTATAACTTTAACTTTCTTAGGCACCTCAGTAATATACTTGTTTAATCCTGATGTGTTGATTAAGGTAATAAAATCTTTATTCGCTGTGATTATACTACCATCATCTAATACCAGACGAGGTGTACCTTTTGTTGTATATTGAATATCTGACGCTTCAACTCTAGTACCCGCTTCTAGACTACCTACTTCTTCTTTAAATGATACATCTTTATATATTTTAATTTTTTTCAGTGTCATCATTGGATTCATTATTCTCGTGAAATATTCACTTTTACGGTTTGTTACTTGCTGTGTTTTATTTTCATTCTTTTTATGCACAAATTCAACTTTGAAATTTTGGCGTTTCATTTTAAATACATCATTGAGACTTGGATATGAAGCATACACCAATGAGTGTCCTGACTCACCATAATTCACATTAAAATTAATATTGATATCTTTATTTAACTTTTCAAATTCCTCATGTGGAACATAAATTTTATCGTCGCTATATTTATACGTCACTTCATATTCATTCGCCGCATTGTTGATTTCAATGAGACTCACTGATTGAATGCTTATATCGTCTGGTTTCATGACACGAATGACTTCGTATTTGTTTTCTCCCATCATTTGCGTACCTTCGTAAACTGGATAGCAATCAACAACAGTAGGTTTAATCATGTCATATTGATGAACGAAATCTCTAAAGACAATGCCATCTTTAATAATATAGCGCCATTGGTCATTAACGACATCCTTGGTAAAATTAACAAATACTGATTCATCTGCATGATGATATAACGTGTAGATTTGCTTGAATACTGGATTCGTAATCAATGTATTGATATCAATGCCTTGCTCTTTTATTTTTTGTTCAACTTTTTCAATTACTGCATAAAATTTCTCTTTATCTGCAGATTTAATAAATGTCTTCGTACGAAGGAATCTCGAAATAAAGTCTACTTCAATTATTCTAGCTAAAGCCATATGCTTTAATTCTGAAGACATATCCATATGACAGGTTCTATCCAGGACTTCTAAATTTAAGTTTGCTTTATCTAACATTGATGTTTGCCGTACTAACGATTTATTTTCATCGTAACGATTTACGTGATACATAGGTATTGTGGACATTGTGATATCGTCCACTTTTCCAAATAGTTGAAAGAAAAACAACTTATCCTCACCATATTTCATATGTTCAAATTCAATATGATTATCCATGACTAGACTTCGTTTAAATACCTTTCCTGGTGGTCCTACTGCTCTAAAAATCTTACTAATGTCTTGTGGTTTTAAATGTGATGCTTCTTTATAAGAAGTAAACTCAGCATGATGCTTCACGTTTTTAGACTTATGTTTATAACTTTGTCCATAACCAAGGTCGGCATCATCTGCATTCACTTTCTCAATCACTTGAGGGAACCCTTCCTTATCTAACCAATCATCCGCATCAAGTAACGTAATATATTTACCTTGTGCCTCTCTCATTCCAATGTTTCTTGGTTCAGAAGGGCTACCTGTATTTTCAGGTAATTGAATTAATTTTATAAAGTCATAGTCCTTTTCATAATGCTTGATAATGTTAACCGACTCATCAGTTGAACAATCATCTACAAATATCGCTTCAATATTATTCTTGTCCATCTTTAAATCAATTAAAGACTCTATGCACTTTTCTAAAAACTGCCCCTTATTGTAAACAGATACAATAATTGAAACTAATTTAGCCATACTTCTCCCACCTTTTAATCCACTAAATTTTGTTTATAACTTTGATAATACGTTTCATACTTCATTTTCCCTATACCGCCAACAATATACTTACCAAATTTACTTAAATTCATTACATAAGCGATACATATTGAGAATGTCACTGTTAATGTAAACGTAAATAGGATGTTTAACAACGGATGATCGTGAAGCGCTCCTAATCTATGCACAAAGAAGTAATGAATTAAATAAATTGAAAATGAATAATTACTAATGAAAATAATAAATCTTGGAACGTATTTGAAATAAGATGCAATTAAAAAGAATAATAAAATAACCAGTGTCACATAAATAGGTGTATCAAAACGTTTAGAGTCGACTAAAGTTAAAATTCCAAATAAATAATTGCAAACCACAAAAATGGTAACAATTACCATTCCGCTCAAAATGTGGATTGTATATTTTTGAATATGATTCATTAGTTTCTCATAATGATAACCCATATAGAAACCTAATAGGAAGTAACTCAACCATCCAATAAATATCATCCAACCTTCTCTTTGCCACAACCAATTCAAATAAATTGATTCTGGTGCGGGTACGAAGTTTCTCATAGCCCAGAATAAAGTTGTAATAATTAATGAGTAGATAACTAATTTGATTGGATTAAGTTTGACCAAATGTTTAGCAAATACTATATGTAGTAAATAGAACTGAAAAATAATTACAATAAAATAAGTTAATGTTCCACCATGGAACATCATAAATACAACAGAATCCATATAATCTTCAAAATTCTTAGGATGTCCATACACATACGCAAGTCCTAAATTAATAATGATATATGGAATGCCTAACGTTAGTAGCTTTTGCTTAAAGAATCCATCTTTAACTTTCGTTTTATATTGTTTAGCTAACAAGAATTCTGAAATGAAAACAAACATCGGTGTCGCGTATAGCAATAACAATTGAAAAATTCTTAACAAGTAGCCTTCATTAGGCATGTCGAATTTTTAAAAAGTCGTTGTTATTGTATGTATCATTACAACACTTAAACACGCGATTGTCCTCATCCAGAAAATAATCGATGTATAAACTCTCATTTGTATCTCCCTTTTACATACTAAACTAAGATTGCTTTATGTTTGAATTTTTAAAAAAATGGCAACCAACTCTCATTGTACAATAGTCATTTATACAACTTCAAAAGAATACAAATGAATTATTTTGATATTTACAAATAAGTCGTTAAAAAACATGCTAACTCAATAACATGCTCTAGATAAATTATTATTTATTTTTTAGCTTTGTAATTATAATATACATGCCTATAATCACTAAAATCATTTGGAAAAAGTTACCAATTAACAAGACGACAATGTAAAACGGGATGATAAAAAGCAGTGCTCCAAAGAATATAGAGAAAAATAGTATAACAAAAGACATGTTCTCAGAAACATTGATATTCAAATTGTTCTCCAACAACAACCTGATTAAATCATTTACAAACCACACACATTTCCATATACAATACATAAACACTGCCAGCAAAAATATAGAATAAGGTACTACTACTAACATTTGAATAAATGAAATGATACCGTCCATCGATTATCTCCAATTACATATAATATTTTTATTACTGTATAGCGTAGATTGAGTATTTATTCATGCACTATCTCATTAAAATATGCACACTGCCATACTTGTGTCTTAGCTGCAGTGTTATTTAACCCCGTCTCCCAAGGTGGATACACTCTCAATGCCATTTTCCCTTTAGAATCATCACTTTTTAAAATACCTTTCTTAATCAATATATCCTTTGGAAATATAAACTGGCCTCTCCGCTTATCATCAACAATATTCACTATTAATTGATTCTCTAAATCATCCTCAGTAAACGGCACATTCGTATTATTTTCATCTTTCTTCCACATAGCGAAAAAGTACCCCTTTTTATTAGGTGTCCTTTGAGCAAATCTACTTTTGAATAGGCCATTTCGAGTTTTTATTTCTACCGCTTCATATTGTTGATTCCATTCTTCTAATACATAAGAAACATCAGAATTTGAAAATAACAATTCCAACAAATGATAAGATTGCATCGTTTCAATGGATTTCATAAATATCCCCTTTTATGATATTAATTTCACTTATAGCCAATATTATTTGCATTAAATATACTCTGATTTATTAAAATTAATATATAGAACTGTAGTTAAAATTACTAAGTAGACAACCATCCATATATTAATTATAAGAAAATCCTTATTTAAGATAAGCATTATATCTTCATTTAACATCATCATAAAATCACTTATCGGTGGGAAGATCCAAAGAACATAGCTTGAAATAGAAAAAGCTTCAATTATAACAACTCTTAATATTGAAAACAGAAAAATCAACATCATAATTAACCAAACAAATTTATAAGATAGTTTTGGAATTGTTTTTAATAAGGTTGTAATAAGAACGCCCACGATTATTGTAATTATATGACTATAAATACCAATTACAATTTCTATTACATTAGGTATATGCTCAAATCTAAAAGTAATTATAGGATAAATAATTGCGACTATACCCAACGGTAAAATAAGTAATATTGAAAATATTAATTTATTAGTCAAATATGTACTTTTAGATTTTAGTTGAGTAAATAATAATTGTTTTTCTTGAAGAGATTCTGCGTCAATAATTGTTACAGTTATCCAACCAGTTACAAATAAAAGAATCATTGATGTGCTAGCAAAACTAGACATGATTGGTTGACCAGAATAAAAATACATAATAATTAGTAAGGTAAAGAATGTCACAAAAGGTGCTATTAGCTTATAAGTTCTAATATAGTTTTTAAATTGATACTTAATTAACGCCATTTTTTGTATGCCTTCTTACTTCTTCAATAAAATATCCGTTATGGATTAATAATGCTATCACTTGATTACTTTGAGATGAATTTACAATAATGCTTCCATCTTTGCTCATTTGAAAGTCATGTTCTTTTAAAATAATAGATAAATCTTTTTCTGACACTTGTCGAATTTTAATCAACATCTTCATATCCGCATTAGTTGAACTATTATCTATTAGATGATTTTGTTCAATATTATATCGATGGGTAACAAACGTATAATCTACTATTTGTTCATGTGAAGTTAGTACTATTGTTGCAAATTGTTTGAATTGAATTAATAACGACTTTAACTCTGCGATGGCATTTTTATCAAGACCAGAAAATGGTTCGTCCATAATATAAATATCTGCTTTTTTAATTAAACACTGGATTAAATTCACCTTTTGTTGAGTACCTTTAGAACATTCATGAATTCTTTTTGGCAAAAATGATTCTAAGTTAAACAGATGCGTCAATTGACTTATTTTAATGTCAGATTGCTTTTTAATACTTATACTATCAATAAAATCCAGATATTCTTTAACAGTTAAATTAATAGTCATTGGCAAATGATCTGGTGTGTAACTTATGTTACCTTTAACACTCAACAATCCACTAGAAGGTTTCATTATATTGGCTAACATTTTTAAAGTAACACTTTTCCCTGAACCATTCTTACCTTCAATTAAAATAATAGAGTTATTTGGAAAGTTCATACTCATATTTTTAATAATTGCTTGATGATTAATTTCTTTTGAAATGTTCTTACCCTCTATCGAAAATGCTTGCATTTCAATACTCCTAAATATAAAATACGTTATGTTTATTGTATCTTTCTTACTTATAAAAACAAAATTTTACTATTCAAATACATTATATAATTATTCTACAATTTCATATTTATATTTAATATTTAGGACTTTAAAAAGCCTATCAAAGTATTCATACTCTGATAGGCTAGGTTGATTCAAGGTTACATCATTAAACTAATAACGCTTTACTTTCAATTTCATGTTTTAACTTTTCAATAAATGCTTGAATATCCATTGTTTTATTTTCATCATGTGCATATTTTCTAACTGAAACAGTGTGATGTTGTTGTTCATCGTCACCTAATACTAATGTGTATGGAATTTTATTCAACTGGCTTTCTCTAATTTTTTTGCCAAGCTTTTCTTCTCTATCATCTATAGCAACACGGATATTCTCATCTCTTAGTGCTTCTTCAACTGTACGAACGTATCCATTATTATTATCTGATACGCCAATTAAATTCACTTGTACAGGTGCCATCCATAGTGGGAATGCGCCTTTGAAGTGTTCGATTAAAATACCGAAGAAGCGGTCTAGTGAACCGAACACTGCTCTATGCAATACAACTGGTCGTTCTTTTTCATTCTGTTCGTTAATGTAAGTTAATTCGAATTTCTCTGGCATTTGGAAATCTAATTGCACTGTAGCACATTGATGGCTTCGATTTAATGCGTCTTTAATATGCACATCAATCTTAGGACCATAGAAGGCTCCGTCACCTTCATTAATAGAATAATCTAATCCAAGGTCATCCAATACATGTGCCAATGATTGTTCCGCTTCATTCCATAAGTCTAATTCTCCTAAGTAATCATCAGGACGTGTTGATAATTCAATACTATATTCAAAGCCAAATACTGAATAAATATAATCAATTAATTTCAGAATTTCTTGCACTTCTGATTTGATTTGAGACTTCATAATAAAGATATGCGCGTCATCTTGGCAGAACGTTCTCACGCGTAGTAAACCATTCAACGCACCACTAAATTCATGACGGTGCACTTGACCAAATTCAGCAATTCGAAGCGGTAAATCTTTATAAGATCTAAGTTCATTTTTGAAAATCAACATATGTCCCGGGCAATTCATTGGTTTTAACGCGTAATCATTCTCATCCACTTTAGTGAAATACATGTTCTCATGATAATGGTCCCAATGTCCTGATTCTTCCCAAAGTCGTTTGTTCATCATCAACGGTGTTCTCACTTCATCATAATCGTGTTTCAATTGAACCTCTCTCAAGAAACTTTCCATTTGATTTCGAATGAACTGACCATTGGATAGGTAGAATGGCATACCCGGTGCTTCTTCAGAGAACATGAATAATTTCAGCTGTTTACCTAAGCGTCTATGATTTCGCTCTTCCGCTTCTCGTAAAAATTCAAAATAGTCATCAAATTGATCTTTAGAACTAAACGCTACGCCATAAATACGTTGCAACATCTTGTTGTCACTATTTCCTCGCCAATAGGCACCTGATACTTTAGTTAATTTAAAATGATTTATAAATTTAGTACTTGGTACATGTGGACCGACACATAAATCAATAAACTCACCTTGTTGATAAAGTGATAGTTGATCATCGCGATGCTCTTCAATAAGTTCCAACTTGTAAGGATTTTCTTTAAAAATGTTTTTAGCCTCAGCATAGCTTAAATCTTGTCGCACAAATTTTAAATTCTCGTTGTGTATTTTCTTCATTTCTTTTTCAATTTTATTTAAATCTGCTTCACTAATGGATTCATCTAAATCGATATCATAGTAAAAACCATGCTCAATTACAGGACCGATTGTTAATTTTACGTCGGGATATAATCGAGTAAGTGCTTGTGCTAAGACATGGGCGGCAGAATGTCGCATTACATTTAAACCTTCTTGATCTCTAAGTGTATAAAATGTGAGTTCACAATCTTCTTGGAGAGGATGTGTCAAATCAACTAAACGGTCATTCACACGACAAACGACTGCTTCCTTATATAAAGATTGGCTAATAGATTTCGCTACATCACTAGCGAGTAAACCTGCTTGATAGGCTTTATTACTTCCATCTGGAAATTGGATATTGATTTGTTGATTAGACATGATACATCTCTCCTTAAACATTCATATAAATAAAAAACCCGTCCCTACAAGAGGGACGAGTTTGTAACACCCGTGGTTCCACCCAACATTCCATCTCAACTAAGAGATGACACTTTAGCCATGCATTAACGCGCATGAAATGTTACATGTTTACATGTAATCTATGAAAAGGTAGTAAACTATATTCTTAGATTAGGAGTATCTCAGCGTTTATTCCCTCTCTGTGAATCGTCAACATAGCTCTTGTTCTTCAATCGTGTATTAATTTTTTATAATCATATACCTATCTTAATTGTTAGTTAAATGTGCATCAGAATATTAAATTAACTACATTAATTACCTTTTTGACAATTTATAACTTTAAAAAAAACAAAAATATCTAGCCAAAGCTACATTCACACACTTCAACTAGACATTTATAATTTTATACCTGATATTTAAAGATATTTGGATCATAGATTTTTAATACTTTTACAAATAAATAATGGAAAAATAGTGCAGAAATTAATGGAACAATGATGTACGCAATAGCGATAATCAATAAGCCACTCGTTGTACCCATATCTAATAAATTTAACGATTTAATCGGTCCAACAAGACCAATGAGCCCGAAACCTGCTGAATCTGGCGTACCTTTAATATTGAGCAAGCCGCCAACAAATCCTGATACACCTGCCGTACATACAATTGGAAGCATCATCATTGGATGACGTATCAACGTCGGCATCATTAATTTTACTGCTCCGAGTAATACAGTAATCGGAACGCCTGGTTTATTTACACGCCAGCTACCTACTGCAAGCATAATCGCACTCGCTGCTACACCAACTGCTGCCGAACCAGCTGCCAAGCCTGAAATGCCGATTGCCAAACCTATCCCCATTGATGATATAGGTGAAACAATTAATATGGAAAATATCATTGCAATCAATACAGTCATTATAATAGGTTGCGTAATGGTTAACCCATTGATAACATCGCCCAAACCTAACGTAATCAATTTAGTGTATGGCAAGATTAATAATCCAAGTAATCCCGCCACAGCACCACCAACGATTGGTAACACAATCATATTTAAACTACCTAATTTATGACTAATCAATAAGATGATACCGACTGCAATCGATGCAGTAATCATCGTATTAATTAAATCTCCTATACCAACAATGACCCACTTATTATCTGTGAAAGTAGATGCGCCAGATCCTACAAAGGCAGCTGCACCTGTAACGGCGGTTTGTAATTGCGTTAATTTAAATTGCCCTGCAATTAATACACCTGTCAAAATTGGAATTGAATATTGAATCCCTTGCGTTACAAAGGCTACTTTCGTAAATATATCGTTATACTGACTCAAATATTTACTTAACTCTCCTAATATTGCGTTTGGAATCATACCTACTACAATTGCTAAAGCTACACCGTTTAATACATTAAATATAAATGTTCTGGGTGTTATCATTTCTCTCTCGCCCATAATTCTTATACCTCAAAAAGCCTTCTCTTTTTTATAAATTTTAATCTTGATTTTAAAGTATTGTATCAATAATTCAATCACATTAATTTAAATCTTTAAAAAATAAATATGTAACATTCATTATTTATTAACAACTTCGATATTATATTACATTAACAATTACTAATGTAACCTATTTTTGAATACTATATCATTTTGCATGCAATTTCATAAAATAAATTAGGATGAATATTCATTATAATGTTTATAAATTACACTTTACGTATAGATAATACTAAAATCATATTTAAGGTTGGGATACATATGCGTACTTTTCAAGAGGAAGAAAAAATTAAGTTACTAGCAGATATTATTGAAATTCAGTCAGAAAATGAAAACGAAATCGAAGTCTGTCATTATATACAAAACTTATTAGCACAATACGATATACCTTCTAAAATATTAAAAGTGAGCGAGACAAGAGCGAACTTAGTAGCTGAAATCGGGAGCGGTTCGCCAATATTAGCGATGAGTGGTCATATGGACGTAGTTGATGCCGGACATCACGATAAATGGACTTATCCGCCATTTAAACTCACAGAACATGATGGCAAATTATATGGCCGTGGAACGACGGATATGAAGGGTGCCTTGATGGGAATGGTTATCGCACTTATTGAATTAAAAATGTCTGGAGATTTACCTAAAGGAACAATACGCTTACTTGCGACAACTGGAGAAGAAAAAGAACAAGAAGGTGCCAAACGATTTGTTAAAGATGGTTATTTAGATGACATTGATGGCTTAATTATCGGAGAACCTACAGACAACGGGGTATTCTATGCACATAAAGGTTCAATGGCGTGTAAAGTGACTGCCACTGGGGTTGCTGCCCATAGTTCAATGCCATTTTTAGGGAAGAATGCAGTAGACACGTTAGTCCAGTTTATAAATCAATTAAATTCAAAATATGATAATATCAAACAGCATGACCTTCAACATGAGCTAGATGTTTCACCAATGGTAAATAAATTTATGAAGGGCACTTTAAGCGAAGAAGAAGAAAACTTCGCATCAGGATTTACATTGATGGGTTCTATTATTAAAGGTGGCAAACAATTCAACTCTGTACCTGAGGAAGCCTCTATTGAATATAATGTAAGACCTGTCCCTGAGTATAATAATGACTTTGTTAAGTCACTATTCCAACAGACAGTTGATGAGGTTAATCCTGAAGCATTGTCGTTTGAAGTCGTAAGTGATCATCGTCCTGTCACAAGTGATAAAGATAGCACTTTAATTCAAGTAATTACTGAAGTTGCACCGCATTACGTGAATGAAGAAGACGTCTTTGTCGCAGCATTCATTGGTACTACCGATGCTTCAAGTCTGTTAGGTGATAATCCTAATAATGTAGATCTTGCTATTGTTGGTCCTGGTATTACGATTATGGCCCATCAAGTGGATGAATATATAGAAAAGGACATGTATCTTAAATACATCGATATCTACAAAGACGTTGCAGTTAAGTACTTGGCTGAAAAGTAATTTATATAAAGAAAATGAGACGTAGCACGGACATTCATACCTTAGTTGGTTAAAGCTGTCTAATGCTACGTCTGTTTAGTTAGTGTCTTTATTTGTGGTCCAGGGGGTAAGACTAACCTGTTAGTGACCGTAGTCTACCTTCACTATAATGTTCACGTTGTTTAATACCGACTGCAACGACAACTATGATAGTTTTCCCCTATTCGCAAATGATTAACGTAAATCATTCTTTATGTCTGAAAACAAAGTCTCGATGTCTTCAATATCATTGATATTAGGTATAAATATCATCTCTTTCGCATTCGGATACGGCGATACTAATTCATATCCTTCTAGCTTTTCAAGGGAAGAATTTGAGGCTTTAACTAACAATCTATTATCATACAAACCACCTATCACTTTGCCATCATAATATACGAGATACTCTCCCATCATACTTCTCGTTTTAATTTTGCTTGAATTAATTTTATTTAAAAATATTTCGTGAAAACTTTTGTCTGTTGCCATTCGGCATCTCCCCTTTATTCTATGGATACCCCATTATTAAATATATTGAGCCATTTTAAATTGAAATCATAGTTATTTTGATATTAAAAATATATAATAACGCTACTACACTTAAAGGATTTGCTATATCATGAAGACGCTACTTATTAATGCCCACCCAGATTTTAATAATGAATCAACGTATACTGCCAAAGTAAAAAATTTATTTCTAGATAAATATAAAACTACATTTCCAAACGGGGAAATTGAATAATTGAATTTATATGATATTGATGTACCTCGTATCGAAGGTGATCAATTATTAAATGTCTGGAATAAGCAAAGTTTAGGCGAGTCCTTATCAGATGATGAAACAAAAATCGCTTATATGTCGGCATTCTTATTAAATCAATTTAAAGCTAACCATCGCATTGTCATTCTAACACCACTTCACAATTTCAATATCACATCGAGATTAAAAGACTACATCGACAACATTATGATTGCTAGAGAAACATTTAAATATACTGAGGATGGTTCTGTTGGCTTAATGACAGATGATTATAAAGCACTAGTATTACAAGCAAGTGGTGGTGTCTATACAAATGACGACCGTTATACGCCACTTAAATTCTCATATTACTATCTAAAAGAATTGTTTAAAGAAATCATGGGATTTGATGAGTTTTACATCGCTCGTGCCCAAGGTACGTCAGTCTTACCTGAAGACGAAATCTTAGATGCTGCAAACAAGGATTTAAACAACGTATTCGATGCGTTTTACACACAAAAATAGTTTCAATTACACAAAAAGTGAGCAAGACAATGACATTATTCTAGTTATGTCATCCCGCTCACTTTTTTAAATTTATTAAATTAATGAATCACTAAACAATATTATCAATAATTTCTTTACGTAATTTACCTCTGATTTCAGCCATCGTATTTAAATTATATTTTTTATAATCTCCTGAGTTTAATCGGAAAGCATGGACACCAATCACTTCATTTTTACTATTTAAGACTGCCCCACCAGAAGAACCTGGTTCTGCCATCATTTGATAATAACCAATCGGGTTCACATTACGTGCAGGCATCGTATATTTCCCTTTTGAATGATACATTGTGCCGGCAGGATCATTTTTATATTTACCAGTCGGCTTACCATAGTGGTACATGTGAATAGGTGTGTTTGTCTTCATAGCTTTAATCGAACTTTCTGATGCAATCTTTCTTATCTTCATATACTTTGAAATATCTTCATACGTATACACTAGAGAAACATCACCATATTGCAGCATTTGAACACCAAAGACTTCAAGGGTACGCACAATTTTAGATCCCTCTTGTAATATGTTGATACGCATATTTTGTGGTTGTGACGGTGTTAAAGGCTTATGCGCGTTTTGATCATTAACAACATGATTCGCAGTTAGAATCGTATGCTTTCCAATTGCTGTACCAGTGCCATATGTTAATTGTTTTGCTTTTGGATTCCAATTATAAACTGTTGCGATATTGGCATCTTTCGCCTTAGCATGTTCAATGGTTACACCTTTGTTTCCTGATTTCTTCATAATTTTTAAAGCGTCATCAATACCTGATTCTTTCGTCGTTTGACCGAAATCACGTACATTATCTCCACCAGGCACATTAGATGGCCAACGCTTAGGTGCTTTATTGTAATAGTTCTTTTTCGTCGTTGATGATGCTTTTGTAGACGCTTTGACTGTTGTTTGCGCACTTGGTTTCGCAGTTTTAGATTTCGTTACCACTGTCACTTTCGTAACTGGTTTACGTGTTGATGTTTTTGGTGGTGTTGATTTGCTTTTTACTTTAGTTGTTTGTGCTAATAACTGTGGCTTCGCAGATTGTGCGCGCGTTACTTTTGATGCTTTTTGTGGTTTTTTATTTGTTGAGACAACTTTTTTGTTAACCTTAGTTGGTTGCTTCTGTCTTTGCTTTTGTTTTGAAAAGTTTTGCGATGAAGGCTGTACTTTAGTACTTTTTGGTGTCACATGTGTTGAAGTAACATGTGCTCGTTTAGAAGGTGCCATTGTCTTTTGTAACGAAGCTTGATTGTGATTTGTTACCTTAGACGGCGTTTGTATCTTAGGCTGCGTTGCTACAACTTTATCTTTAGATACATTTATTGAGTTATTTTGTTGTCTAATGACCTGTTGTTGAGATGATTGTTGTACACCTAAATGATCACTTTTAGTAGAAGCATGCGCTTCATTAAATTGAAAAAGATAAGATAAACACATCGTTATCAGAAAGACTACTAATATAAGTGAATATCTCTTTAATGCTACCCCTTTGTTCACTATACTCATCCTACTTTCATCATGTTTCAAATTAAAAAATTTTAGCTTTAATTTATTATATACCTTAATTAATGTACCCCGCAATATTCAATTTTATAGTTTTTTGATTTTTAATAAATATCAAAATTATATAATATAGAATTGTCATCACTTTGATTTATAACAATTTATTCACACGTTCATAAATATACAAAAGACAGCTAGTAGAATTTAATCTGCTAGCTGCCTATTTTAATAAATATTTATGATTATTTAGACTTACTATTTTTTGTTTTCTCTTTTGCAGATAAACGCCAAATACAATTGCCATTCCGACTATTATAAAGAATAGCTTATAAAACATAACATGAACCAACGTACCTAAAGACATTTCTAATGAACTCCTCTAATGCTACATTTCGTTATCACCGTAACATTAATCCCTGCCTAATTCTGTCTTCCTTCTATAGGGAGGTAAGACTTACCTCTTCTTCTAATAAATAAAGACCTCATGACTATCATCACGAGGCCTTGATATGAAGCATTAATATTTTTTATCTTATATCGTATTATTCATTCTTAAGGGCTTTTTCAATCGCTTTAACGTTCTCTTTCATAAATGATTGGTACGTATTTTTGTCGTCATCTTGTTGTTTCGTATGTGAGCCCATATTGTAGAATTTAATTGTTTTTGCGTCAGTCTCTCTTCTAACTGTGTCGGCAACTTTGTTAGATACATTTTCTTCAGCTAAGATATATTTCACTTTATCTTCTTTAATTTGTTTAACAATATTTGTTAAATCTTTTTGGCTAGGTTCTTCAGCATTCATATTTTCAATACCTTCTTGTTTGAAGTTATATCTATCAGCTAAATAACCAATAGAGTCATGTGAAATATAAACTGTTTTACCTTCATTACCTTTAACTGCTTCTTTCATATCTTTATCGATGCCTTTTAAGTCTTTAACTAATTTATTATAGTTATCTTCATAGTAATCTTTATGTTTACTATCTTTCTTAACTAATTCATCTTTAATTTCTTTAGCAAATTTTTGACTAATCACAGGATCTAACCAGATATGAGGATCATACTTGCCATGATGATGGTGCTCATGCTCTTCGCCGTGTTCATGTTCTTCACCATGTTCATGCTCATGTTCGTCTTCTTCACCTTTTAATAAGTCACTATTTTTATCTAATGTTGATTCTAAAGATAATGTTTTATCTTTATCATTAATTGCTTTTGCAATTTTCTTAGCTACGGGATCTAAATTATCACCTGTGTATACGAATAAATCTGATTTGCCAATATCAACCATTTGTTTCTGACTTGGGTCATATGTATGTGGGTCTACTCCGTTTGGATAAACTGATTCAACATCAACATATTTACCACCAATTTGTTGCGCAAATGATTTAAGTGGGTAAACTGTCGTCTTAACTTCTAACTTACCTTTATGATCAGATGATTTATCACTATCACCTTTGCCACATGCTGCAAGTGATAATGTTAAAACAGCTACAAATAATAAAATAATACTTCTCTTAAACATGTATACATCTCCTAAATCAAAATCATTACGTTTTATTATTTACATTAATCCGTCTAATTGTCAATGCTAATTTTTAAAATTATTAATGTTAGACATCAAAAATGCATTTAATCCCCCCTTAATTTATTCATTTTTTGAAAATGTGTATCGATTTAGGTATACTTTTTAAATAGCAATAATTACGATTTGATTATTGATTTATTTCCCTACCTCAATAACACTGTAAAATCGTAACGCGGGTATCTCATTCAAAGTTAGGAGTTTATTATGGAAATCATTATTGTTGGAGGTTTCTTAGGCAGTGGCAAGACAACAACATTGAACCATCTAATTAAAGGGCTCTATAATAAATTGGACTGATGACTAAAAAT
>NZ_KV801101.1:25115-39033 GCF_001810405.1 Staphylococcus sp. HMSC069D12 | reverse complement strand
AATTATACTATAAATTCAACTTTGCAACAGAACCTACTATCTCTTATTTATCTAGATGACGATATAAAGTTGCTCTACTTATGTTTGTTTTTTCTTTTATTTCATCTAGAGTGTAATTTTTGCTCATATACATTTCTATAGCATCTCTAAGATTTTTATCATCTCGTTTGGGTCTGCCTAACTTTTTTCCTTCTTTTGTATAATTTTCTAATCCAACGCGTGTCCTAAATTTAACAACATCACTTTGAAAGTCTGTAATATCATGTAGTATTTCTAAAAATTCTCCTTGAATATTTTTATAAATATATCGGTTTAAATTAATTACATATAAAGATATATCCTTCTGTGAAAGATAATCTAATATATCTACTAATTGTTTCGTAGAATCTGCAAGTATACATAAATCTGTAATATATACTGCATCCCCCGAGACCAACTTCTTTTTTAAAAGAAGGTCTAATTCATTTCTTTTTTTATTATTAGCATGACTTTCCTCAACTATTTTTTTTGTATAGGTTTCTATTTTCTTTTTTTGTTCGTTTAAATCATCGTTTATTGTAACAGGTCTGATATAACCGTATTTCATTTACTTGCACCACCCTATAGCTAAAGTATAACAGGAAAGTTTCATTAAAGGGTACACATATGAAACTTTTCTGTTATACTTTACAATATAATTAAATAAAAAGGAGAGTAAGTTATGGTTGAAAAATTAAAACATGAATGGTTTAACCAGCCAGGTAAAAATATACTTGCCGGTATCGTGGTTGCCTTAGCTTTAATCCCTGAAGCTATCGCATTTTCAATTATTGCTGGCGTAGATCCAATGGTTGGTTTGTATGCTTCATTTATCATCGCTGTTGTTACTGCTATTGTTGGTGGTAGACCTGCAATGATATCAGGTGCAACAGGGGCTGTTGCCTTATTAGTTACACCACTTGTGAAAGATTATGGTGTAGAATATCTTTTAGCTGCCACGATATTAATGGGAGTAATTCAATTAGTTTTAGGCCTTCTCAAAGTGGGGCGTTTAATGAAATTTATACCTCATTCCGTCATGATAGGTTTTGTAAATGCATTAGGTATTATGATTTTCATGTCCCAAATAGAACATATCTTCGGTATTTCAATCTCAACTTATATATATGTAATTGTAACATTACTCATTGTATATATAATCCCTAAATTTTTCAAAGCAATACCTGCACCATTAATAGCTATCATCGTATTGACTGCTCTTTATATGTATACAGGTTCTGACGTGAGAACTGTTGGTGATTTAGGAAATATTAAGCAAGCTTTACCGCACTTTTTAATTCCTAATGTTCCCTTTAATTTAGAAACACTTCAAATCATTTTTCCATACTCGCTATCTATGGCTATTGTAGGTCTAGTAGAAAGTTTACTTACTGCTAAAATTGTAGATGATGCAACAGACACTTATAGTAGTAAAAACAGAGAATCTCGTGGCCAAGGCATTGCTAATATGATTACAGGATTATTCGGTGGTATGGGAGGTTGTGCCATGATTGGACAATCTGTAATCAATGTCAAATCAGGTGCAAACAGTAGATTATCTACTTTTTCTGCTGGTGTTGTCTTAATATTCATGATTATTGTTCTTGGAGGACTTGTTGTTCAAATTCCAATGCCAATTTTAGCAGGTATTATGGTTATGGTTTCGATTGGTACATTTGATTGGAATTCTTTTAAATATATTCAAAAAGCACCAAAAACAGATGCAGTTGTTATGATACTTACAGTGATAATTGTACTGATGACACATAACTTAGCTCTCGGCGTGGTCGTAGGTGTTATTTTCAGTGCTTTATTCTTTGCTACTAAAATATCAAAAGTAGAAGTAACATCTGAGAAGTTTGGTAAAACTAACCGTTTATCTTTTAAAGGTCAAATCTTTTTTGTTTCTATTGACTCTATGATGGATCAAATTAGCTTTAATATTGAAAATAGTATTATAGAATTAAACTTTAATAATGCTCATTTATGGGATGATTCAGCAGTAGATGCTATTGATACAATGGTAAGGAAGTTCGAAGAAAAAAATAACATTGTTCATGTAGAAAAACTAAATTCAGATAGTCGTAAAATAGTCTCAGAATTAAGCAAACTAAATGAAAATCATTTAAACTAAGGAGTGTTGTTTATGTATAAATCAATTTTATTAGCAGCCGATGGGTCAGAAAATAGTTTACGTTCAGCACAGGAAGTTTTGAACTTTATAGATGAAAATACTATAGTTACTTTAATTACAGTTGTAAATGTTGAAGAATCGAAAACAGATGTTTTACATGGTAAACAAGGACATAGTTTAACAAATGAAAGAGAAGACAAATTATCCAGTATAACTGAACTATTTGTAGAACATAATGTAAATTATGAAGTAAAAATTGCACATGGTCTTCCTGCAGAAACAGTGGTTTCAGTTGCTAATAGTGGTAAATATCAAGCAATTGTTTTAGGGTCTCGTGGTCTAAATAGTTTACAAGAAATGGTATTGGGTAGCGTCAGTCACAAAGTGGCTAAACGTTCAAAAATTCCCGTTATCATTGTAAAATAGTCTGTCTAACTCAATCCATAAAAGGATTGAGTTTTATTTTGAGACGACTAAGGGTACCTTAGTAATTTAATAAAGTCTATTTTACAATATAAAAAAACAATACACAGTAATGTGTATTGTTAATTATTTCAGTATATAAACTTTAACGTAATCATAATTTCAAATAACATTTTAAGATATTTATTTTTGTTCACATAATTACTGATTATCAGAAGTTATGGCATAAAATAACAGGGTTCTGTTGCAAAGTTAAAAATCATGTAATATTTATACTGAAAAAAGAAAAATAATTAATACTAACAAAACTCTTTACTGTTAAAACAATATTTGCTTTTATAGTTTTGTATAGATGTGCATATAATTTTAACTTTGCAACAGAATCGTAATGAGCATGATAGATAGTGAATATCATATTGGTGAACCTTTAAAATAATTACTGAGTATTCATAGCCAGATTTGATTGGAACAAAAGATTTTAATACTATTGAAATTAAATAAGCCAGTAAGTTTATTTATACAAATGCACTTACTGGCTGTTTTAAGCGTAGTGTCCTACTCCTAATACTGTTTATATTATTCAAAAGCTTTGAATAATTCCTCACTAGAATTATTCCACATCTCTTCATTATGAGATTTTAAAAAGTCTGCTAAAACTTTTTTATTTTCCTCACCAATGTTGTCAATGATAATTTTATGTTTCATAGATTTATCCATCATATTAACATGTTCAGGCATACTTTTATAACCACGTCGTATACTTTTGTTAACTAATAAATAACATGCAGTAACACCAGCATAATATGGGCCACTCTCACTACGTTCAGTAGTCACCCAGCAAAGCCAATATTCTTTAGCTTCTTCGCCTTCAACTTCCGATTTGTCATTTATCCATTTAACACCTTTTTCAACTTGAGCACGTGCATGCATACCACCTATATCTATAAACGCCTCTTTATTCGCAACATCTATAAATACTGGTGCAATATTATCTAAACTAATTGAGCCAATATTCGTCCCTTTATGCCCATCAAGCGGGTCATTCTTGATAATATTAAATTTAAAACCTTTGTTCTCAGACACACATGACACCTCCGAAAAACTTGAATTCATAATCTCTATATTATGCGTTATATATTAAAGTTTCAATGGCTTAATTCAATTCATTAAGTAGATTAATAATAGAACCCTTAGTTTGTGGATTCTCAATATTAAGAATCATTTCTTTAGGATAGTATAATTTATAATCTTCACGATTAATACCTGTAATACTTGAAATAACGAGTGATTGACTACTAATTTCTCTAATACTACCATTACGTCTTAATAAATGTATTGGTTGTCTATTAGAACCAAGTCGATCATAATCATATGGTAAATCAGAGAAAGCCTCACTAACAAAATAATAGTTCGGATCAATATTACCTTCTATGAACAACTCTTGTAGCTCAGTAATAGTAATAATTGAACCATCAAATGGAATATATTTAAATAAGTCTCTATTTATAAAACGACGTGCTAAATCACTGAGAATTGCATCATCTTCTTGTATCCATTTCTTCAAATAATAAAGTACGACGACTTCATCTAAATCAACGTATTGCTCAATTGTAACCTTCTCTTCAAAAAAAGGAACAAAATCTTCTGGGTACATCTTAAAATGGTACCCCTCATTGTACAATTGTTTAACACGTTTCAAACAATTATTTAACAATACTTCTCCGCCTCTACTAACAGGATGAAAGTATATTTGCCAATACATTTGATAGCGACTCATTATAAAGTTCTCAACGGCATGCATTCCACTCTCTTTAATAAGAACTTCATCTTTAGATGGTCTCATTAAACGTAAAATACGTTCCATATCAAATGTGCCATAAGAGACGCCCGTAAAATAAGCATCTCTTTGTAAATAGTCCATTCGATCAGCATCAATTTGCGATGAAATCATAGAAATTACAAGTTTATTTTGATGCGTTTTGTTAATTACTTCTGCAACTTCTTTAGGAAAAGTACTCGATACGCGACTTAAAACTTCATTAACTTCAGTAGGTCCAGTAATAATTGCTTGCGTAAAGGCTTCATGGTCTGTATTGAATATCTTTTCAAAACTATGTGAAAATGGACCATGACCTAAATCATGTAATAATGCTGCACATAATGCCAATGGTCTATCTTCATTGTTCCAAGCGTCTCGTCCCACAAATGATTCGTCAATCATGCGTCGCACGATTTCATATACACCTAAAGAATGGCCAAAACGACTATGCTCTGCAGTATGAAAAGAAAGATATAATGTGCCTAGTTGCTTAATACGACGTAAACGTTGAAACTCTTTTGTCTTAATAAGATCCCAAATAAGTTGATCTTTGACGTGAATATATTTATGAATAGGGTCTTTGAATACCTTCTCTTCAGCTAATTTCTGTTCAACATAAGGTGTTTGCGTCAAATAAATCCTTCCTCTCATTACAGTATAGTCATAGCGTTTATATACTTCTCTTCATTAAAGCTAAATCCATTTGTTCTCCATACATTTCTGGTTGATAAGAACGTACGATTTCAAAATCATTATTTTGATAGTATTGAATTGCATCTTTATTTTTATTATCAACTTCTAAAAATACTGCATCATATTTACCGTCAAATTGTTCTAATCCTTTCTTAAGTAAACTAGAACCATAACCTTTATGTTGAGATTCTGGATGTACATAATGCGCAGACAAATACAATTCTTTACCATAAATGAAATTAGCAAAGCCAATAATTTCATCATTATCTTCGGCTACTAAAAATAGTTGTTCTTCTAAACGTTTCTTTAAATGTTGCTCATTATAAGAAGCAGCTAATAACTCATTTATTGTTGATGCTGCATAAATATTTAAATATGTGTTATACCATGCCTTAGTAGCAACATCTCTAATTGCTACGACGTCATTTGGTGTAGCTTCTCTGACTTTAAACATACTTGATTCTCCTGACTTTACTATGGAATTAATAATGAAATTATATCACAGTACTTATACAATCGCTTAATATAGAATATTTATCGGCGTAGTTTAATATACTTTTGAATTAGGCTTACGCTAATGTTTCATTCCATTCTTTAGCTCTTTCTAGTGCAAACGTATCTTTCGAAATATCACCTGGACGTTCAGCGGTACCAATTATATATCCATTAAGTTCAGCACCAATAAAATCTAATGTATATTTCATTTGAGTAATACCTGGCTTAGCTTTCACTTTAGGGCAATCTCCACCAACTAAAATAAGTCGAAAATCTTTCTTTGCCATTTTTTCTTTAAAGTCCTTGTAGTTGTTGTCTATTAAAGTTTCAGACCAATGATCGATAAATGCCTTTAAAGATGCAGAAACACTATACCAATACACCGGTGATGCAAATATGACCGTATCACTTTCTAAAACTTGATCAATGACCTGTTTATAATCATCGTTATAGCTTGTAATATCTCTATTATCGTGACGAAAGTCTCTTACAGGATTGAATTGATAATCGGTTAAGTCAATCCATTTATAATCTAATCCCTCAACTGCTAACTTAGTAAGTTGTGCTGTATTCCCCTCTGGACGGCTTCCTCCAAATAAAACTGTAATCATTTTTATCACTCTCTTTTAATTTATATTAAAAAACTATTTCCTTTTTCATTGTTAACAACATAAACACTTCATACTTACTTAATATTTTACATATTTGCACAGTACCCTTATTTCACGTAATATATGTGTATTTTTAAAAATAAAAAAGAATATTTACTATTTATTTCAGTTATAAAAAACTCTTACACACATATAAACGGTGTAAGAGCATCAATTACTTTATTTAATTTTATCTTAACTTATTTTATTCAATCGGAAATAATTCATCAATTTTGTTCAGTTCATCATCTGTTAATTGAATATTTGCCGCTTCAATATTTTGCACAACTTGTTCAGCACGTTTCGCACCAGGAATCACCACATCTAACGCTGGACGCGTTAAGTAGAATGCTAGAACCACATTAGCAATAGATGTGTTATGAGCTTCCGCAATGCCTTGTAATTGTTTCACTCGTCGAACATTATCATTAAATACTTCTGGTTGGAAATCACGGCGAGGTGCACGATGATCATCAAACGTTTGATTTTCCTCATACTTACCAGCTAAGATGCCTGATGCTAATGGGAAGTATGGTATAAATGTAATATTATTTTCAGCTGCATATTTCATGACTTCTTCATTTTCTCGATGTAATAAGTTGTACTCTAATTGCACTACATCGACATAACCATCTTTATTCGCTTCCTTAAGTTGTTCTAATGAGAAGTTAGACACGCCAATTGCTTTAATCTTGCCTTCATCTTTAAGTTCTTTTAATGCAGCAACTGCTTTATCTTTCGGAGTATTTTCATCAGGAAAATGAATGTAGTATAAATCAATATAATCTACTTGAAGGCGTTTCAAGCTATTCTCAACTTGCTGTTTTAAATAATCTGGATCATTATTTTGTACGACTTCATCATTTTCTTTAATAACATGTGAACCTTTCGTTGCAATTTGAACTTGTTCACGAGGATACTCTTGAACTACTTGGCCAACTAATTCTTCAGAACGTTCAGGTCCATATATATAAGCTGTATCTAGTAACGTAATACCGTTGTCAATTGCTTTACGTACAACATCTTTACCCTGTTCTTCATCTAAATTTGGGTATAAATTGTGACCACCTACTGCGTTTGTGCCTAATGCAATTGGAAATACGTGAACATCTGATTTACCTAATTGTACTAAATCTGCCATCTATAATCGCTCCTTTATTCTATATAACTACTTATAGTTTACCCATTTTTTATTATGACATTCATATTGACTTTTGATGAGTAATGTATTTTAATGTAACTAATCAAGTTACATTAAAGGCGGTATATTATGAATTTAGAATTCAACATTGCAGTACACGTGCTAAGCTTTCTTACTAAGCATTCCGAAGAACAATTCAATAGCCAGGATTTAGCAGAACTTACCTGTCTTAATCCTGTGCAACTAAGGCGCGTTACCACTACACTTAATAATCAACAATATATAGATTCAATTCGTGGAAAAGGTGGTGGCTATCGAGCTAATGCGCACACTCCAACCATCACCTTAGATACACTGTATCAACTTTTCGTGTTAGATAAATTACCAACACAACGTATTTTTACTGGTAGCGAAGAAAGCCATTGTACAATCTCTAGAAATATCGCAATCACTATGAATAAATACAAAGAGCAAGAAACTGCACTAGCGCTCAACTTTTATCGTAACTTGACAATTAACGACGTAATTAAAGAAACACTTCAGGAGGACACATCAAATGACACATTTTAATTTATTAGTTATTGGTTTCGGTAAAGCAGGAAAAACACTTGCCAAGTACGTGGCATCACAAGGTCAACACGTCGCTTTAGTAGAACAATCCTCAGACAACTTTGGCGGCACATGCATAAACCACGGCTGTATCCCCTCTAAAGTACTCGTACATGATGGGATTGACAGCATCGATTTTGACACTGCCTTTTCAAGAAAAAAAGACGTAGTCAGCGCACTAAATAAGAAAAACTATAATAACTTAGCAAATGATACAAACATTGAAGTATTCAATTACAAAGCGCAATTCAAATCTAATACTGAAGTTAATCTACTAGACGAGGAAGGTGCTATTGTACATACTTTAACTGCGGATAGCATTGTTATTAATACAGGCGCAAAATCGAATATTCCATCTATCCCGGGTATCGAAAGTGCTAAACATTTATTTGATTCACAAGGTTTATTGAATATTTCATATCAACCTAAGCATTTAGCAATCATCGGTGGTGGCTATATCGCCCTAGAATTTGCTTCAATGTTTGCTAATTTTGGCTCAAAAATCACAGTTATAGAACACGGCGAACATATCATGCCACGTGAAGATCAAGACGTGGTTGCACATGCAATTAAAGATTTAGAGGACAAAGAGATTACCTTTGTCACAAATGCAGAAACGCTAGAATTTAAAAATAAAAACAACCAAACGACAATTGTAACTTCTAAAGGCAATTTCTCAGCTGACGCTGTATTGATAGCTACAGGTCGTATACCTAATACTGATTTAGCGCTTGAACAAACTGATGTTGAACTTGGTGAACGTGGTGAAATCAAAGTGAATGAGCATCTTCAAACTTCAGTCGAACATATTTATGCTGTTGGAGATGTCAAAGGCGGACTACAATTCACGTATATCTCTCTGGATGACTTTAGAATCCTAAAATCTACACTATATGGTGACCAATCGCGTACTACACTTAACCGTGGTACAATTCCTTACACTGTCTTTATTGATCCACCATTTTCTCGAGTAGGTTTAACAGCGAAAGAAGCTCAATCTCAAGGCTATAATTATATTGAAAATACATTACTTGTCGCTCAAATTCCGAGACATAAGATTAATAATGACGCTCGCGGTATTTTCAAAGTTATTATCGATAAAGATACTGATTTAATTTTAGGTGCTACACTTTATGGTAAAGAATCAGAAGAAATTATTAATTTAATTAAGTTAGCAATTGATCAACATATACCTTACCAAGTTCTAAGGGATACTATTTATACCCACCCAACTATAGTAGAATCCTTTAATGATTTGTTTAATATTTAAAAATTTTTTATTTATTAAAATACTGTCATACTAGTACTTCAATAGATATAAATTCAACTTATCAATATTTTTAAAAATAAAAAGCTTTACTTATTAATAAATAACAGTTATAGTTAATCTAACGTAATAAAAGCTCGTGAATTTAAATGTAGTGTGTTTGTCTAGAATACTCTCTTTTTTATAAATGAATTTGTTACAAATATTCGTGCAAAAGCACATGGAGGTATTCTATATGAATAACGGTACAGTAAAATGGTTTAACGCAGAAAAAGGTTTTGGTTTCATCGAAAGAGAAGACGGAAGTGACGTATTCGTACACTTCAGCGGTATCGCTGGTGAAGGTTACAAAACTTTAGAAGAAGGTCAAAAAGTTGACTTCGATATTACTGAAGGTCAACGTGGTGAACAAGCAACTAACGTTGTTGTAATGGCATAGGATTAGACTTAGTTAAGCGCTTAGAAGATAAATGTCTTCTAAGTGCTTTTTTATTACAATAAAAAAGCTACGACAATATTCAGGTTAGAATACACTCATAGCTTAAGTTTATAATATAACTTGATTCCTCTATTTTATCGCCTTACGTTTAGCTAATTTCTCTTTTAGCTTTCGATCTTGTTCTTCTTTACGGCGTTTACGTTCCTCATTACGCTTTCTTAGTCGTTCTTCTTCTTCCGGATCTCTTGGTTTTTTTAGCTGAGCTGTGACTTTTTCTAACAATTCGTCTTCAGTAAGCGCAGCAAGTGGTCGATTATTGACGAAGGCAAACGTTTTTCGACGTCCAGGGCCACAATAAGATTGACAGCCGATTTCAATTTCTGCTTCTGGATCTAATTTTTCTAATTTTCTTTTCAAAGTTTTGATATTTACCGCCTGACATTCATCACATATTAAAAATTTATTTTTCACCTTGCCACCTACCTTTCTATATTGTCGTTTCTATCCTAAATATTGAAGCATATTAATACGAATCAATGAATTTAACTCTAATTATTTTACTCCTTTTACAAGAAAATTCAAGCCTATCATTAAAAGTCTTTCTCAGCCATAACAAAAAAGAGCAAGACACTGATTCAACATTTGAATTTAGTCCTACTCATTTATTAGTTTATATTATTATTGTCCATGATAAATTTTAAATTTCAACGGTTTAATACCATGTGATGCCCATTCATTATAAATACGATTTTTATCAATGCGATTATCAATAATGGCGATACCGCAATCGCCACCGCCAGCACCTGATGTCTTGGCAGCAGCACCATAACGTTCTCCAATATCACATAACATTTTTAAATTTTCAGTTTCAATGTCGACTGTCGCTTCATTATCCATTTGTTGAATAATCATACGATTTTGTCGAATCATTTTCTGAACACCCTTAATATTATTTGTTTTAAACGCATAGATAAGATTTTCAACACATGTATGAGATTGATCAAGGAATCTTCCATAAAAAGAAGGATCTGATTTTAAGCGTTTCACTTCACTGACTAAATGAGGTGATGAAGCAGGCGAACCTGTCCAACCGATTAAGACTTCCATATTTTCTGGGGCCTGTAAAGGTTCAATATGAAGACCCGGCCAATTTTTTTCTAATACTTCATTAACTGATGATTCTTCCATCTGTTGTTTGACCCAATCGTGATCGAAAGTACTATAAGCTAGCCAGCCACTATATACACTTACAGCTATATCACCGCATGAGCTTAAACTTTGTAATCGCATATTAGAAATGACTGCAAGTTTATAAATATATAGGTTAGATAATTGCATATCGTAAAACTCATTTAATGCTTTGACGACTGACACTAAAACTGCCGCACTAGAACCAAGCCCATATTTATTACCTGAAGCATCATCTAAATTACTATCGATTTCTAAATGAAAATGCTTCAATTTAGCGTTGCAACTTCTCACATATTGTTCGAAAACTTCAATTGCAGTTACAACATACTTTAATTGACTAGCAGCATTAGCATCGGAGATATCAATTTTATCTTCATTGCGATTAAACGTTACAGGTTCATAATGTAATGTCTTGGAATGAATCGTACCTGTTACTGCATTAGAAGCTTCAATTGAAGCTGTAACAAATCGATCGACCGCAATTAAGACAGACTTATATCCTGGCTCAGTCACTGCATATTCACCTGCTACATAAAGCTTTCCTGGTGCTTTCACCTGAATCATTATATCTCTTCCTTACTTAATTATTTCGACTCCTGATTGGGTAATGTCACTTGTGATGATTTGTGATTGATCAAATTCTTGTAAGAATTTATTTACTATAGCTTGTTGATTTTTCTTTTCAATCAATACTTTAACGTTAGGACCCGCGTCCATTGTAAAGTAGCAAGGTAACCCCGCTTCTCTACATTCATGAACGATGCGCATAGCATCATAACTTTCTGGTACTAAATATGTAAATGGAGGTTGTGCTCCCAAATTAGTTGCATGCATGCGTAAACCATTAGCTTCAATAACTTCACCCATACGCTTGAAATCTTTTTGAGCAATGGCTTCTTTAGTCTCTTTCAAATCTGGTTCAACGTTATCTAACCAATATTGATAAAAACGTGACGTATCACGTGTAAGTGACATACCTGAACGACTGGATACCTTTTTAGATTTGTTATTGATAACAACAAAAACCATAGCAAGTTCATTTTCCCAGCCATCCGCTTCAATACGGTGTGCAAACGAAGATTCATCGTCATGTCCCTTTTCCCATTCAGCAAATCCACCATAAATACTACGAGATGCTGAACCAGACCCACGACGCGCTAAACGTGAAAGATCTTTATCAGACAAACCTAATTGTAGAGCTTCATTACACGCACCAGCTAATGCAGCATATGCACTTGCTGACGAAGCTAATCCTGCAGCTGTTGGAACAAAATTCTCACTTTCAATAAGCGCATGTTCTGAAATCCCAGCTTCTTTACGAATCATTTCCATATAACGTTGAATCTTAGCGCTTTCCTTAGCGTTTACAGCTTCCCCGTTAAGAATTAACTGATCTTCTGTTAATGTTTCATCAAATGTTACACGTGTTTCAGTGTAAAAACGGTCTAGTGTAACTGACAAACTGTTATTCATTGGTATGATTAATGCCTCATCAGCTTTACCCCAATATTTAATCAGTGCAATATTCGTATGTGCGCGTGCTTTACCACTCTTTTTCAATGGTTTATCCTCCTAACTTCTCAATCCATGTATGTTGTGCGCCAGCTTTTTCAACTGCAGCGACAATATTCTTAGCTG
The DNA here is from genome assembly GCF_001810405.1 of Staphylococcus sp. HMSC069D12. Classification (NCBI taxonomy): domain Bacteria; kingdom Bacillati; phylum Bacillota; class Bacilli; order Caryophanales; family Staphylococcaceae; genus Staphylococcus; species Staphylococcus sp. HMSC069D12. The sequence continues at coordinate 26,516 of NZ_KV801101.1, read as the reverse complement.
TTTGCAATTCTTTAGCTAAGATAAGCATACTACCACCACGGCCGCCACCTGTTAGTTTGCCAGCAACTGAACCATTCTCATCTCCTAAGCGAAGAAACATTTCTATTTTGTCATGACTCACAGTTAATGTTCTCAAGTCATCTTGACATTGATTAAAGATTGTAGCTAATTGATCAAAACTATGATGCTCAATCGCTTCACTTGCTGAATACACTAAAGAACCGATATGTTCAACAACTTGCATATAATTCTTATCATTATCACACAATTGATGCACATCTTCGACTGCTTGTTTAGTAGAACCTTTAACACCTGTATCTATAACTACCATATAACCATCTAAATCTAAGGTCTTTAATATTTCAACTTCGCCCTTTTGATACCAAACAGGTTGATTCGTAACGATAGTCTTAGTATCTATACCGCTTGGTTTACCGTGAGCTATACGTTCTGCCCAGTCTGCATTTTCTAATAATTCTTTATCAGTTAGTGGTAAACCTAAATAATCATAGCTTGCTCTTATGAAAGCGACAGCAACGGCTGCACTTGATCCTAAACCTCTAGATGGTGGTAAATTTGCTTGAATTTTAATTAATAATGGCTCTTCTACCTTTTTATTCTCTACGAAATGTCCAATTAAAGATTTCAAATGTTCTGGCGCATCATAAAGTGGTCCATCATAGACATCACTTTGTATCGCTGAGTAATTACCTTTTTCCAAACTTTCGATTAAGACTTTTACTTTTCCTGAAGTAAATGGAATCGCAATTGCAGGTTCACCAAACGTTACCGCATGCTCCCCGATTAATATTATTTTGCCGTTAGACTCCCCATAGCCACGTTGTACCATGATATCTCACCTTTAATATTCTTTCTGAAAAATTATTTTCGAGGTCAGTGGATATACTTATCATGCATATATCCTAAATCTTCCAACTCTATAAATGCCTATGTCAATTTCTATTTAAATTACTGACCTTTTATCGTAGTGTGTACGCAAATTAACTTTATAATTGCATGTCATAGTCTATCCACATTTTTTGCAACCTTTTTCGACTTGAATAAAAGATAGACTCAGTTAATTTAACTTTAAAACTCAAAAATATTTATACCCTAAAATTAAAATCCCTAACATACTGCCATGTTAGTCTTTTAATTAAGATGGCCTTAGTTCTTGATTAATTTCCACCATCAATATATTAAAATGATACACAATCTACATCGTTTTGATATTAATCCACCTAAACCATATTACTATAAAAAGTAATAGGAATATAGCAATTTATAATAAATTTGATATATAATTCCACCAAAATTTACATTATTTCAAATGAAAAGGGAGTAGAACAGAAATAATATTTTCTCAGAATTTATTTCGTTGTAACCCCAGCTTGCTTAGCT
>NZ_KV801101.1:0-25015 GCF_001810405.1 Staphylococcus sp. HMSC069D12 | reverse complement strand
GCCTACCAGGCAAGGATGACTAGGTTTGAAAAAACGCTTGACTCAAGCGCATTTTCAAACCAGTCAGCTACTGACAACATGATAAAGTAGGCTGAGACATTTTATTTTGTCCCAGCCTCTTTAACTGTATCAAATTTGCAATTTTAAAAGTTGTTTCACGCTTAATCAGCTTCTATTGAACGATTCATCTTCTCATTACGATCTATCATCTTGTCGAAGTAACCTTCATAACGTGTCCATTCATCTTCAGTGATTGGATCCATATTCAGATTGCCACCTAAATCTTTAATAGCGTGTAATAATTGGAACATCACATCTTGGACTTTAATCTCTCGCCCAAACAACGTTTCCAGTGACGCCATACATTCAGGGTGTATATCCGGATATTTAAATTTGGTTACTTCGCCTTTAAGTGCATGTTCATAGAAGACACGCATCATTTCCGCGCGTTCTGAACCTGATCCTTCAACACAAAGGTATATTTGCACTGCAATGCCACCACGTACACGACGTTGTGAAATGCCGGCAAACTTTTTACCATCAATGCTTAAATCAAATTTTCCTGGGCAATATGAGTGCTCAATCTCTCGTGTATCAATTTCTACATCTTCATTTTCAAACATTTTGCAAATCAATAAATACATTACTGTAAATGCTTCATCAATTGTCGTTTCCGTTTGACCTTTGAAAATAAGTGAGATATTTAATACTCCTTGATCTAACACTACACCGAGACCACCCGAATTCCTCACAATTGCGTTATAACCTATTTCATCAGTTAAATATTTAATACCATCTTTAAGAAATGGTAAACGCGAATCATGAATACCGAGAATAACGGTATGTTGGTGAATCCATGTTCTGACCACATTGCATGATAAATCTTTACCTACGCTTTCGGAAAACGTATCGTCAAAAGCAAATGATTGCATTGGCGCTAAACCGGACGAATGATCTACATAGCGCCAATCGATATCATTAAAATATTTACTCGCTAAGTCCATTATTGTAATGTTTGAGCAGCTGTAATGATTGATAATTTATAAACGTCTTCAGTTGAGCAACCGCGTGATAAGTCGTTAACAGGTGAGTTTAAACCTTGTAATACAGGACCAACTGCGTCAAAACCACCTAAACGTTGAGCAATTTTGTATCCAATATTACCTGCTTCTAAACTTGGGAATACAAAGACATTTGCATTACCTTGGATTTTAGCGCCTGGCGCTTTTTTTTCAGCTACTGAAGGTACAATAGCAGCATCAAATTGGAATTCACCATCAATTACAACGTCTGTTAAGCCTTCAGATTCTACTTTTTCTTGAGCTAATTTAACTGCATTTGCTACTTTATCAACATCGTCAGATTTAGCTGAACCTTTAGTTGAGAAGCTTAACATAGCAACACGTGGGTCCATGCCGAAGCTTTTAGCTGATTTCGCACTTTCAACTGCGATTTCTGCTAAATCAGATGATTCTAATGTTGGGTTAATTGCACAGTCACCGAATACATATTGTTGATCATCTTTAATCATAAAGAAGATACCAGAAGTTTTAGATACGCCTGGTTTCGTTTTAATGATTTGTAATGCAGGGCGAACAGTATCTCCAGTTGAATGTGCTGCACCACTTACTAACCCGTCAGCATGACCAGCGTAAACCAACATCGTACCGAAATAGTTAACGTTATTTAATAATTCATCAGCTTGTTCTTCAGTTGCTTTACCTTTACGGCGTTCAACGAATGATTTAACTAATTCTGGTTTTAATTCGCTTGTAGATGGATTAATGATTTCGATGTCTGAAACATCTAATCCTTTATCTTTAGCTAATAAGTTAATTTTGTCATAGTCACCTAAAACTACAGGTGTTACATAGTCAGTTGCTTGTAATTGTGTAGCAGCTGTTAACACACGCTCATCTTCACCCTCAGGTAATACGATTTTGACATTTTTTCCTGAAAGTTTTTCTTGTAATACATCTAATAAACTAGACATAATGCCCTCCTAAATAATTTCATAATAATATTTTGCACTCTAATTATACTGTATTTATAGTGATATTTCCATTTCACTAATTTGTAATCATTTAAGTATGTTTACTAATTCTCTTTATGATAAAATTTAATCTATAATAAATAATAATAATCAATTTTGAAGGAGCGATCCACATGAGTGAAGCAGCTGAAACTTTAGATGGTTGGTACAGTCTTCATTTATTTTATGCTGTAGATTGGGCAACATTTAGACTAGTGCCTGAGGATGAACGTGAAGCTATGATCAATGAATTCAAGACATTCATTAACGATAAAGCTAGTGCTAGAGAACAACAAGCTGGCGACTATGCGCTATATAATATTACAGGTCAAAAAGCTGACATTCTATTATGGTACTTACGTCCAGAAATGAAAGAACTTAATGAAATTGAAAATGAACTCAATAAACTTCGTATTGCTGATTTCTTTATTCAAACATACTCATACGTATCAGTGATTGAATTAGGTAATTACTTAGCAGGTAAGTCTGATGAAGATCCATATCAAAACCCACATGTTAGAGCGAGACTATATCCTGAATTACCTAGAACAGAGTATATTTGTTTCTATCCAATGGATAAACGTCGTAATGAGACTTATAACTGGTATATGTTACCAATGGAAGAACGTAAGAAATTAATGTATAACCATGGTATGATTGGTCGACAATATGCAGGTAAGATCAAACAATTCATCACAGGGTCAGTTGGTTTTGATGACTTTGAATGGGGCGTAACTTTATTCTCTGATGATGTACTACAATTCAAGAAAATTGTATACGAAATGCGTTTTGATGAGACAACTGCTAGATATGGAGAATTTGGTGGTTTCTATATTGGTCACATCTTAAAAACAGATGATTTCGAACACTTTTTTGCTATCTAAACTTGTTATTATATAAATCTATTTTGTGATATTCATAACTTGTTCCCTTCTAAGCTTGCTTGAACATGGCTTTGAAGGGAACTTTTTATTTATAGAAATAAATTGATAATGGAACTCTAATGTATCTCTAACAAAGATGACGTGCCAAACTTTATAAATGCCCACAATATCTTATTTTGATAATAGTTTAATAAACGAATATTTAGGGAATAGCTATTAATCGCCACATTTAAATAGGTTTTAAAACAACGATAACCTGAGGCACTTACTATGCCTCAGGCTATTATAGTGTAGTATATGTTTTGGGAGAACTTAATTACTACTCTGAACATTAACAACTATGAAAATATTGTCGCTACTCAATATTATTCATAAATTGCTAACTAATTATTATTTAACCAAATTGTAATATTTTGAAACATTATAGAATGAGTTTGTATATATTTTTTATTTTAAATGTATTGCAACATTATACTATAACGATTAATGTACACTCTTTTTAATTTTTAACATTTAATTGTTATATTTTCTTCATTTTAAAGCGCGAATTTTCTAGGCATTTGTTATACACAAACATACTTAATGTGTGAGATTCTTTTTATAAGAGTGAATCAGAGCTTAGAAACTTTTAATATAAGCGTGCTTACTTCAATTAGCTACTTTAATTTTGTATCATAAACCTAAAAGACTTTTATATCTTAGACTCATTGACTATAATTATGAGTACATCTTAACGAATGGTGATGAAATGGATAATACACAAATACACGAAAATGCAGATGAAAAATTAATTAAAGACGTTGTCATGATGGCTGGACGCATATTATTGGAGTCCGGTGCTGAAGGTACACGTGTTGAAGATACAATGACACGTATTGCACGTAAATTAGGTTATACTGAGAGTAATAGCTTTGTTACCAATACTGTTATTCAATTTACATTACATAATGAATCTTATCCTCGAATTTTTAGAATTAATTCACGTGACACGAATCTCATTAAAATTTCTCAAACAAATGAAATCTCTCGCTTAATCACAAAAGGTGCAATTACACTAGAAGAAGCTAAATTAAAACTTGAGAATATATATGTTGCTAAACGTGATAGTAGTTTACTATTCAAGGGAATTGCTGCTGCCATTATTGCTATTAGTTTCCTATATTTACAGGATGGTAAACTTGTCGATGTTATCACTGCATTGTTAGCGGGTGGCTTAGGTTATCTTGTAGTTGAAATACTAGATAGACGTTTACATGCGCAATTTATTCCAGAATTTTTAGGGTCACTCGTTATTGGAATTATATCAGTACTTGGTCATTATTTATTACCCACAGGTGATCTTGCAACAATTATTATTGCCTCTGTAATGCCTATTGTTCCTGGAGTACTTATAACAAATGCCATTCAAGATCTATTTGGTGGACACATGCTTATGTTTACAACGAAGTCCTTAGAAGCACTCGTCACTGCTTTTGGTATTGGCGCTGGCGTTGGCTCAGTTTTAATCTTAGTTTAGGAGTGGGAATGAATGTTTTGGATATTAAACTTAATTTTTAGTTATACCGCTTCACTTTTTTTCTGTGTGATCTTCGATGCGCCTAGGAAACTCTATCTCTCTTGCGGATTTGTAGGAGCATGTGGTTGGATGGTTTACATTCTTTTTTATCAAGGTTTAAACACACATACGATCTACTCAAGTTTCTTCGGAAGTTTAGCGTTAGGTTTAATTAGTCACTATATGGCTCGTACAAAGAGAGAACCGGCAATTATCTTCATGGTACCTGGAATTATTCCTCTTGTACCTGGTGGTCTAGCGTTCGATGCTACTAAGAATTTAGTACTATTAGACTTTAGTAAAGCGATTAATACAATGCTTGAAGTAACACTCATTGCTGGCGCCATTGCGCTCGGCTTATTATTTGCAGACCAAATTTCTAAAATTATATTATCTGGTTTTGCAAGAACACGAAAAAGAATATAACATCATTAATACTATTGTTGATATTAGAAAAGCGCGTGGCTCCCTAGAGCCCGCGCTTTTTAAAGTTAAATTATTTATAAGTATCATCTACCATATCTTCAACTTCTTTTTCAGAACGATTTAAAATTAATCGACTTAATTCATCATTATCTATTCGCTTCAATTTAGTATAACGGATAACGAAGAAAATCAGTCCAATTACTAACCATCCACCTAAGGCAATATATGACGGCATTGAGAGCGATGCTGGTGATCCAGGCACTAACAATAACAGAAGGAAAATAAATGATACAATCGAACCAAAAATGGCAAATGTCCTATAAACAGGTCCGTACGTATTACTTTCTTTATTAAAACTGAACAACTTAGCTGCAGATAAACATGTAATAAAATAAGCAATTGATACGCCAGTTGACGACATATCAACAATCCATGTTAATGCAGTACGACCTAACCAAGGTGCAATTAATGTAACAGCTACTAAAAAGATAATCGCTACATATGGTGTCTTATATTTAGAATGCAATTTACTAAAAGCTGTTGGCATAATGCCTGAACGCCCCATTGAGAATAACAATCGACTTGCACTCATTAAAAATCCATTTAAACCTGTAAATATACCCATGATAATCGCTATAGCTAATATACCTAAACCAATATAACCAAATGCTGACTGTGTTTCAGCACCTGTTACCCATAAGTTACCATTTAAACTTGCATTATTAGTACTTAACCAACCTGTGTATAAAATCATTACGACATACGTCAGTGACGCTGCCAACAAACTATACACTATCAATTTAAATGTCTTATTAGGTGAAAAGTTAAATTCTTCTGCAGTTTGAGGAATGTTGTCAAAGCCAACATACGCCCAAGGCGCTACTGCCACAATCATAATTATAGATGTGAACCAACCTGATTTAGGATTAGCTAATGGTTGTAAATTCTCAAATGCAAAATTATTTCCAAAGAACGAACCGAAAAACATAAGCAACACAACAATAACCATAGCTACGCAAAAGTAATATTGCAATGAACCTGATACACTTGCACCACGGATTGCTACTAGCATAAAGACAAGCAATAATACAGTGGCAATAATGATTTCAGTTATGTAAACGTCCCATCCTGCAATCGTGTATAACTTCCCATTATTCAACAAATCTGGAAGTAGGAATTTTACTAATAAACTAAATGCCGTTGCATTAAGTGCAACAACACATACATAACCAAATGTTAAAAACCATGATGAGAAGAAACTAACGTATCTACCAAAACTTAAGTAACTAAATGCAAAGGCGCCACCTGAAACTGGAAATTTTTCTACCAAGGCCCCATAACTTACTGCAATGAGTATCATTAATAATGCACCAATTACGATACCTATAGAAGCAGCAATTGGACCAGATTGCTTAATCCAATCTCCAGGTAAAATAAAAGCACCCCAACCTATACATGAGCCATAAGCAATAGCCCAAACAAACTTTTCAGAGAGGTTCTGTTTCAAATCGCCTCTATCTATATCCTGATTTTGATTATTTTTACTCATAAAATAAACTCACCTCAAGTATGCTATATACCCAAAAGGTGAGTTGTTTAATCTATACTATTGACACAATATAAGTGCTTTACAATTTTAAATAAAACTAATAAATTTGATAAATTATGTTAAAATTTATCCTACAAATTTAAATGTAGAGATAATAAGCATTAACCAACCCGCGATGAATAATAAACCACCAATTGGGGTAATCGCTCCTAAGATACGGATTTGTGTTAAAGCTAATATATATAACGAACCACTAAAAAACACCACACCTAGGAAGAGGAGCCAACCTGCCCAATTCACATTAATAGATGTTGTACCACTAATAACACCAATAATGATTAATCCTAATCCATGGTACATTTGATAATTCACTGCTTTTTCCCATACTGACATATATTTGTCCGATAGTTTACCTTCAAGACCATGTGCACCAAATGCCCCAGTACCAACTGACATCATTGTACATAGCGCACCTAGTATTATAAATAATTTCATCATATACATTCATTCTCCTCATTCAGTTTAAAAATCAAATATTGATTCTCCATTACCAATTTCATCATCCGTTACCATTGTATTAGATGGCAAACTATTATTCTGTGATGATTTCATTGAATCTGGAACTTTTCCACCCATCGCCTCAATTTCTGCAGCAGTCACTTTGGATTTACCTTGTAACGATGATATGTTTGAACTTTGATTTACTTTTGAAAATGACGTAGCCACAGTATTTGTGAAATCCTGACCTTGTGATTTTGATGACGCTGTCTTACTTTCGTTATTAGCATATATTGATGTTAATGTATGAATCGCATACATATGTTTTTCGAATTGTTGCTCGTTAGTGGCTTCATCAGCTTGCACTAACTCATGTTCAATTAGTTGAATCACTTGCGCTCTATTCATTTAACCCTCCCCATTCTCGCACCAATTGATAGGTGATTTACCTTTAGATACTAAATAATCATTAGTTTTAGAATATGGTTTAGAACCAAAGAACCCACGATAAGCCGATAACGGACTTGGATGTGGCGATTTAATAATATAGTGTTTTGATGTATCAATTAATTTAATTTTTTGTTGTGCAGGCTTACCCCATAATATGAATACAACATCATCACGATATTTCGAAATAGCTTGGATCACTTCATCTGTAAATGTTTCCCATCCAATATCCTTGTGCGAGTGTGCTTGTCCTTGTCGAACCGTCAGAACAGTATTTAATAACAAGACACCTTCACGAGCCCAATCTTGTAAATGTGGTGATGTCCGATGACACCCGATATCATCTTCCAATTCCTGATACATATTTCTCAAAGAAGGTGGAAATTTAGCATTAGGTTGCACAGAAAACGCTAAACCATGAGCTTGATTCGGTCCATGATAAGGGTCTTGACCTAATATAACCACTTTCACATCTTCAAAAGGTGTTAAATCAAAGGCTTGATAAATATTGTCTCTATCTGGATAAATGGTTTGTGTTGTATATTCTTTTTCTAAAAAATCGTGCATCTCTTTGAAATCGTGTCGTTCCGTTATATCATGAAATATTTCTGACCATTCCATCGTTTTCACCTCAAGGCATATTTTAACATAATGCTAACCTAATCAGTTATTGATTTTATCCATTAATTCAAGCTAGCACGTAGTCTGATAAACGTGATATTATAAGACATAGATTAGAAATTGTCGGGAGTGAATTTACATGGCTTTAAAAAAAGTATTAACAATTGCAGGTTCAGATACAAGTGCGGGAGCTGGTATGCAAGCTGACCTTAAAACATTCCAAGAATTAGACACATACGGCATGGTCGCTTTAACAGCTGTTGTAACAATGGATAAGGAAACTTGGTCTCATGATGTGACACCACTTCCTATGGATTTATTTGAAAAGCAACTTGAAACAGCGATTTCAATTGGTCCAGATGCTGTTAAAACTGGCATGCTAGGTACTCAAGAAATCATTAAACGTGCTGGAGAAGCATTTGAAGAGTCAGGCGCACAATATTTCGTAGTAGATCCTGTTATGGTATGTAAGGGTGAAGATGAAGTACTTAACCCAGGAAATACTGATGCAATGATTGAATATTTATTACCAAAAGCAACTGTTGTGACACCTAACTTATTTGAAGCAGGCCAACTTTCTGGTTTAGGTAAATTAACTTCAATCGAAAACATGAAGAAAGCAGCAGACATCATCTTTAATCAAGGCGCTCAAAACGTCATTATTAAAGGTGGTAAAGCGTTAGATCAAGATAAATCTTACGACTTATACTATGACGGTAATACGTTCTACCAATTAACAACAGATATGTTCCAACAAAGCTACAACCACGGTGCCGGTTGTACATTCGCAGCCGCTACAACAGCATACTTAGCTAATGGTAAATCACCTAAAGAAGCTGTTATTAGTGCCAAAGCATTTGTTGCTTCAGCAATTAAAAATGGCTGGAAAATGAATGACTTCGTAGGTCCAGTAGATCATGGTGCCTATAATCGTGTTGAACACATCGATGTAGACGTAACAGAAGTTTAATAGTAAACACTTAATTTTTATAAACTCAAACTAACCTCCTCAATAAAGTCTTTATTAAGACCATTCATTGAGGAGCTATTTTATTTAAGTCATTCACATTAATTTAGGCTTATTATAAATTCTAGGTATTAAGTCGTAGAAAGTGATAGGCTATACGTTGTATTCAAAGTTGGTACCTTGGACTCATGTTTTTATTTTAAAATTACTTTACTATATTAAGTGTAGAGAGACAAAGGAGGAATTACACATCATGATTATCTACAAGCAAAATATAGAGAATGGTATCCCAATGTACGAAATCATTACGAAAACCTTCAAGACAATTACGGTAAAATTTGATGAAACGTTTAACAAAAATGAAATCTATAAATTGCTCTCTCTACTAGAAAATGACCTTGATAACATGAAACTAAGTTATAAGTCATTTGTACAACACGAAGTACAGTAAAAGTGTTTTCCAAATTGAGAATTCAAACAGATGAATTATTCCCAAAATTGATTTTAAAGTTCTTATGCCCCCTAATACTATAAGTAACTTTATAAGTCATTAATCATTCCTAAACTCACCTTATTTAAATAGCGTCGATGTTAGACGAGGATTGTCCCCCCTCGTATGCTTAGAGAGTAACTTTAAGCTTTGCTAACATTGACGCTATATTTTTACGTCGCTAATTATTTATAGTACTTCTATTTAAAATTAAATAAAATAAAAAACGCATTGATGCGAACGTGCATCAATGCGTTTAATTGATAATTATTATGCGTTTTTATTTTTTCTTAACTTTAATCCACCATAATGCTTTTTTAGGATTTGATTCATAAAATTCTAAATCCTTTTTATTGTCAACATTAGGATAAGAACCTTTAAGTGATTTGCCTGCTGTACTTACATGCAGTACCGCAATCACAATAAAGCCGATAATACTAATAGCAGTTAAATAATACGCTGGTGCGTAAATGTTACCAGTTGATTCAACTAACCATGAGTTAACTAACGGTGTTGTACCACCAAATAGTGAAACTGAAATATTAAATGTAACTGCTAATGTACGATATCTAATATGTGTAAAGAACATTGTTGGTAATGAACCAGGCATTGTTGCTTCGTAGGTTGATAAGAAGAAACCTAAAATAAACACACCAAGTATAATGAATGGTAATGATTTTGTATTGAGTAAACTAAATGCCACAATACTTAATAGTGTAAGACCACCAGTACCAATCAAGAATACTTTCTTCTCACCAATTTTATCCGCTAATTTACCGAAGAATAATGCTAACGGAATCATTACTGCCATAACACATGTAATTAACACACTTGTAGTTGTTTCATCAATTTTAACAATTTGTCCTAAGTATGTTGGTAAATAAGCAGTAACTGTATAGTTAGTTACATTGAAGAATACAACTGCTACGAAACATACTAAGATATCTTTAAAGTAATAACGAATAATTGTAAAGAATCCTATGTTATCACGTGCCGGTGTTTCTACATCATTTTCATAGATTGGAGATTCTTCAAGTTTACGACGTAAATAAAGTCCAAATAAACCAAGGAATAAACCTAATATAAATGGAATTCTCCAACCCCACGCTTCCATTTGTGCATCACTTAAGAAGAAACTTAATAATGCGATCATAATTGAAGCTGCGATATAACCCGATAAAGTTCCAATTTCAAGACCACTACCTAAACTATTACGCTTCTTATCTGGTGAAATTTCAGCAATATATGTCATTGCTCCAGCATATTCACCACCAGTAGAAAATCATTGTAATATTCTAGCGAGCAGTAAGAGCGCTGGTGCCCATAATCCTATCATATCGTAGTTTGGTAAAACACCTATCGTTAATGTTGATAGAGCCATTAAAATAATAGTCGTCGTCAATACAACTTTACGACCGTACTTATCACCAATGATTCCAAACACTATCCCACCTATTGGTCGTAATAGGAAGGCAATTGCTAATGCTGCAAATGTAAATATTTGTTGAATCTGTGGGTTTTGTACTGGCGAAAAGAAATTCGCTCCAATATATGCCGTAGTGTACGCATAGACACCAAAGTCGAACCATTCCATGGCGTTACCAATACCCGTGGCAAATACAGTTTTCTTCGCTGTTTGCCCATCGACCATGTTAATTCTATCTTTTTTAAAATCCATGACCTGTAACACTCTTTCTATTTATGTTACATAATTATACAGACCTAATGAATGTTGTCAAATTACTAAAAATTTTATAAATTTCAAAAATACGATATTATTCATTTTACAGAATTTAACAACTTTCTTTTGTACGCGTTTACATAATTTTAATAAAAACAAAAAAAGTTATAATTAAAAATTAATAATTTTATCAATTTCTAATTATAACTAGTTTCACCCCATTAACTTTATTCGAAACAATAATCCGTTCGTTTTCAACCACTTCAAAATCTATTAATTCATTGATATCAGTGGTTTGAACATACTTAACTTTATAGCTAGCCCATTGATCATCCATCATAGAAAATACCTTTTCAACAATTAATTGTCCCGGAACGATATACTCATGAATCGGATTTTCGTCACCTACAATTGCTAAATACTGTTCTACTATTTTCCTATTAAAAACCATATATTCCATCCTCTGAAATAAACGTTTGTTCGATAATCATACATATTTTATTATTTTTATTAATTTCCAATTTAAAAATAAAGCGGTTAAATCGCTTTACTTTTTCAGATTTTTTATGCGTTAAATATGCATAATATTGTATGTCACTTTCTAAATTTTCAAACATTTCAACATTAGTACGTACTAATCGTATTGCTTCACCTTTAAAGATTTGAAACATTTTAAATTTAGGCCATAACTTTGCACACATTAGCGGTGGTACTGTGCCATCATATTCCTTCCCTATTACACTACAATAAATTCGGACATCCTCGGAATGAAACTTAAACTCTCTTGTTTCATTGGCGCCACTTTTCAAAGAGTACTGCATTTCCCATACCTCCTCCTATACCCATCGTAGCAATTCCATATTGCCAATTAGGTAAGTTTAATAATCTAGCAACTAATGCCGCGCCACTAGCACTATATGGATGTCCAGTAGCAATCGCACCTCCCCATTGATTTACCTTGTCCAAACCTAAATGCAACTCATTTATAGATGCCAGCACTTGAGAACTAAATGCTTCGTTCAGTTCAATGGCTGATATATCTTCAATATTTAATTTCTGCCTTTTCAATAATTGAGAAATAGCGGGTACTGGACCTATCCCTAATAAGGTTGGATCCACACCTGTTGTAACAGCATCTCTATACAACATTCCCCATTTAATCCCCATTGCCACAGCCATTTCCTTTTCCATAATTAAAGCTATTCCGGCGCCATCATTCTTCATGCAACTATTACCAACTGTAACTGTACCATTTGGTAATATTGGACGTAATCTGTGTAAACGCGCCTCAGTCAGATTTTGCTTTAAACTTTCATCCCTATCAAACAACGCTCCTTTAATTGTAAGAGGAACAATCTCACGATTAATATCACCATTATTAAAATGCGTTGCCACAAACCGATGACTACGTGCTGCAAATAAGTCTTGATCATTACGAGATATATTATAATGTTGCGCGACATTCTCAGCTGCTTCTATCATGCTTGGATCTTGACCTTCAGGTGCAAATGATGCACGCTCAAAAAATTGTGGTAATTGCATTTCATAGACAGATTGAGGACGCTTAATTTTCCATGGTGCACGACTTGTACTCTCTACGCCACCAGCAATGAACACTTTCCCAGCCTCACATTGCACCATTCGACACGCATAAATGATACTTTCTAAACCCGAGCCACATTGACGGTCTAAAGTTATGCCAGAAATTCGATGATTTAACCCGGCTTCTAGTAACGACTTTCTCGCAACATTACCACCATTCCCTACAACATTACCTAATACAACATCATCCACTTGATCCATTACTTCAGGAAATGTTTGTTTCAAGTTTTGAAAAAGTGGTAACAACAGCGCTTCAGGTTCTAAATGTCTTAACGCACCACCATATTTACCAAACGGTGTTCTTTTAGCCCATATTACAACTGCTTCTTTCATACTTTAAACGCTCCCTCTAAATATAATGTTTGAACAGTGTTACGTGCTACTTTGCCACTATTGGTAAATGGCAAATCTTTTACCCTTACAAGCTTTGAAGGAATTTCATATCTTGATAACATTTGTCGTAAATACCGTCTCAATGTCTTATAATCAAGTTCTTGATTTCCTACATAAATTAATACTGCAATTTCTCCAAATCGTCTATGTGGCTCACCAACGACAACCGCTTCTTCAATTCCATCTAATGATTTCACTTGCTGTTCTATTACATTAGGATATATATTTTTACCCCCAATAATAAGTCGGTCACTTTTACGACTTACTAAATAAAGTTGATTATTTTGTATGTATGCATAATCTCCGGTTTCAATCCAGCTATGAGGTTGCACCACTTCAACATCGACATACCCTGAATAAATCATATTACTTTGAACCTTCAATAAACCTATTTTCCGATCATCTTGCGCTTCAAGTTTAATTGAAACATTAGGAAATACTTGACCAACAGAGTTAGTTGGTGATGTCTGATTAAAGTTATACGTAATAAAACTTGCTTCAGATGTTCCAAAAAATTCAATTATATTTGCGTTTTTAAATTGTTGGGACACGGTTTTAAACAATGATTCTGACAGTTTCGCACCACTACAAAATATAGATTTAATGTGTGTGATAGTCGTATCTACATTCAGTAATTGATGCAACATGGTTGGTACAAGAAAAAGTGCGATATTAGAATGTTGTTCATTTAATATGGAAATGAATCGTTTTGCATCAAATTGTCGTTGTCCAATGAAAGTTCTACCTGAATATAATGCGAAAATACATGTATATAACGATAACGAATGTGCGAGTGGACCTGGTGCAACGAGAGCTTTTTCATAGTTATATATAAGTTTTTCATTTTCAACATAAGATGCAATCCATGAATGTTCGTTACGATAATAAGCTTTAGGTAAGCCAGTAGTGCCAGATGTATATCCAATATGTAACAAGTCATCCACTTTTAATTGCTCACTTATATATTTATCAAATGTACCAAATGATGTTGTACGTTTAAACTTTCCGACAGCAGTCGTTATATATTCAATATGATAATTTTCTATAAGTTTATCAATAGTGTCGCGTGACCATTTGTTATCTAAAAAACATGGAACTCCATCCATCATTAAAATAACAAAATAATTTGTGATATTTACTATTGGAGAGTCACTTAATAGTGCCACCCTACTTCCAAGCTTAAATTTTGGTGAATTCAAAGTGCAATCACATATTTTTTGGTATAAACTCTCATAATTTACAATTTCATCATCGATTTGCAGTGCTATGGATTGAGGCTGAACCTTAGCGTAATATTCAAGTCGCTTTATGATTTCTAGCATGATATGACCTCTTCCGTACTTAAATGTTAACTTCACTTTATATTATGTTAACATTATTTTTAATATAACTCACTTGCTATTACATTAAGAATTTTCCATAAAAGCGATATGTCATTTATTAATCTATTAAAAAATCACTCTAACTATTAGTTCTTTTAACTAACAATTAGAGTGTTTTTTCATCAAAGCGGAATATCGTAATAATAATGTTGGTCATAACCTTTTTTAATAGTTTCAATTGAACCGTATTGTTTAAGCATTTGACTACAATGTTTAAACTCATCTTCAGTTAAAAAACGTGGTTGCCAAAATGTTTCTTTATTATTGCTATAAATTGGATAAAGTTTCAAGGATAAGTCATTTTCAGGAGTGATAGTAAGACGTGCAATAAAACTATATGGAGGTACAAAACGTTGATCATATTCTCCATTACTATTGAATATTCCATTGCCGATACTATACACCACAGTAGTTCGATTAATTTTCTCGATACTTTGCATCATATGTGCTCCGTGTCCAATAATTAAATCTGCTCCCGCTTCTTCCAATAACTGTGCATATTCACGTTGTTTTATCTGAACTTTACCAAAATCGACACCCCAGTGAGCAATGACAATCACTTTAGCACCTTCTTCTTTCACTTTAGAAATTTGCTTATACAAAGAAGGATTGATACAAGCCACACCGGGTTTATTTCCTATTGCATAAAAATCATATTCTCTATACATAGGACGTCGATACCAATACGCATTAAATATTGTATATTTTTGACCATTATAGTTAAGTACAAAAGGCTTCTCTGCTTCTTCTTGAGTATTTCCAGCACCTATTGTATATATGTTCTCTGCTTCAAACTGTTTAATTGTTCGATTTAACCCTTCTATGTTGCAGTCCATTAAATGATTATTAGCAAGTGTGGCTAAATGAATATATTCTTTTTTTAAAGCACGAGCTGTTTCTTCCTCAGAAGCATGTAAAACATAAGGTTTACGTTGTTTTAAATAAGCATTATCATCATCAGAAATAGCTGCCTCAAAATTACATATATTAAAATCTCCTGTTTTTAAGAAATCACGAATACCATCAAAACTGTAATGTCGACCTTTAGATGTTAATGCATCATCGATATCTTTTGCTTGGCGTTTTTTAGTGTAATATTCACCAAAATAAGTATCCCCGATAATGTTCATTTCAAATGGTAATTTACGTTTCTTACGAATCGAATCACATTTAGTATGTTTAGGCTTTCCCTGTGTCACTTGCATAATTGAATTATAAATTAATTCATCTCTATGAAACGCATCTTTAGCACCTAACACGACTGTAATATATTCTTCACCATTTATTTTAGACAATACTGTACCGATAGAGTGATCTTGACCGTAGAAGAAACCATGCGTAATCATTCCATAATTAAACAAATTAGATTCAGATTTGTAACATTTATCTTTGAACACATAATTATTCTTGGTTAGCATATCTTTAATAAAAGGATATTTATTAAATAGTAATTTACTTGCTAAATATAAATCATTCAAACTTAATTCCTGTATCTTATTACTTATTCTTCTTCCCGTTATATTCAGTGCACTTCTCGGATTTGCTCCTATTTCTTTAATAGTTTCCTTTATATATTTCAAACTATCACTATTACTTTTTATAACTGTATTTGCTAGCATTAAAATAGCATTCGGCGAGGCAGTAACAATAGCTGAAGTCAATAGTTGATTTAAAGTAATTTCATCTTTTTCATTTAATGGAATTGACCTTGGATTTTTACTTTCTCTAATTGCTTGTTTGTCAGGCTTATATATATCACTAAGTGATAATCTTTTTGAGAAAATTAAATCAAGAATATGATGAATAATTAAAATACCACCTAATCCTTGGTTTTGAATTACATCTTGATTCCCGATATAAGAAACTTTCTCATTTGTTTTTACACT
The DNA here is from genome assembly GCF_001810405.1 of Staphylococcus sp. HMSC069D12. Classification (NCBI taxonomy): domain Bacteria; kingdom Bacillati; phylum Bacillota; class Bacilli; order Caryophanales; family Staphylococcaceae; genus Staphylococcus; species Staphylococcus sp. HMSC069D12. The sequence goes on along the minus strand of NZ_KV801101.1, from coordinate 8,602 downwards.
AAAAGTTGCTACTCCGTAACCTTTACTAGAACCTTTATGTGTATTAACTTTATGGGTAGTATTTGAATTAGCATTTAAAATGAGATGTTTTTTTACATTTTTAAAATTACTATTTCTTACGGATCCTTTAATTAATATTAAATCATCATCTTCTATAATATTAGCAACTTCGTATGCTAGTAGCTCTGCCCTTTCATAATATCCACCTATCATATGTTTAGGTAATTTTTTTCATAGTATACTTCATTTCTTTACCATGCCCATAAACTAAATCAATATTTGAATTAATTAGTTCTTCCGCAATAAGCTCATGCTGGCGTTCTGCTTCTTTTTCATTCTTATCTAATCCAATTATTCTACCTAAAATCGCAATAGTTTTACCTTTATAAAAACGAGATTTAGTTTTTAAAACTTTAATACCTTCAAGCATTGATATTCCCATTGCATTCCATGAATCATTAATTAACGTATATGTAACACCATTATTTTTTTTGTAATGCTCAAAATTTTGTACACCATTATTAGGTTGGTAGTTTTCTAAGTTATACATAATACTTTCAAGTGGTATATCTAATAATTTTATTATCGTCAAAACACCAATAATATTCTCAATCATTGCTTTACCAGATAGAAACGTGTTAAATGATACTGGTTCACCTAATATAGAAGCTTCAACATGAGTATAGTCTTTATACTCCTCAAACCTTTCAATAATCGAGTCTGACTCATTATTAAAACCATAAGTCACTATATTCTTATTATATTTTTCTATCGTACTTTTAACAGTAAAATATTCATTCATATCTCTATTTAATATTACTTTCCCATTATGATGCATACCTTCAGCGATTTTAGATTTTAAAATAGCTGTTTCATATGGTGTTTTATTTTGTCCACCATCTATTGAAGTTATTAATGCTAAATCTGGAATATATGTTTTTGCTATTCCTCCACTTTTCATCCATAAACTCGATATTGCCATTTCAAGAACTAAATAATCAGGGTTGTTAATCGCATTAGCAACCGTAAGAGGCACTCCAGTTCTTGTATTATGATTCCCTCTAGTAGAATTAACTGTATGATTCACTTCTAACAATTCATTTAGTAAAGTTTTACATGTAGATTTACCAGCGGTACCAGTAATTCCTATCATTTTTCCTTTAAATAAGGAAAATGAAAATTCCCCTAGTTTTTTTATTGCACTATAGGTATCTTTCATAATAAATTGTGGAATATCTTCATCCAAATATTCAATCGGTCTACTGGCTATTACGCCACTCATAAAATATTTGTATTCTTCTAAATTTTTATGTGTATCTTCCCATCCAGCATAAATGCCAGTATTTCCTGATCCTTTATGCCATGTTTCTGAATCTATAGCTATAAATAAAGTTTTATAACCTTTTTGACAATATTTCATCATTTGTTGTTTATTAATATCTATATTATCAACGTACCACTCTTCTTTTGGTTCTCGATACCAGTAACCATCTAGTAATTGTTCAATTCGTTCTTTATCATAAATCATAAGTTCTCTCCTCTCTAAATTTTATAATTTATTTATATAGAAATATTAAAATAGTATTGATTATCATGTCCATAGATATATTAGGTAACATTCCGTATTTTTTTCGGTAAAGTATAACAATGATTAAATCTTTTTTGTCAACAAATCTTGGTTGGTATAGTGTTGCATAATTATTCGTATAAATCGGATAAAGTTTCAATTCAATTGTATGATTAAGATTCACATTAACTTGCGTTTTTAAACTATACGGAGGTTGTATAGTTTCTCTTATATCATCATCACTATTAAAGATACTCACACCTATATCATAAAGCACTGTTGTTTTTGGTTTATTTATTCAATACCTTTCATATTATGACTACCATGTCTAATGATAATATCTGCGCCTGCTTTACCTAATCTTTGAGCAAAAATACGTTGTCTTATATCGTTTTCATTAGTCTGGGTTTTTACTCTTCAATGAACAATAACGATGATTTTGGTTGTTTCATCTTCTCTTTTTGCTATGCTCATCCGCTCATAGATAAATGGATTTAAACATGCAATACTACTCTCATTTATTATAGCATAACGACTAAAAAACAATAATTATCAGACTGATAAAAGTGCGCATTAAAAATCATATACCTTTGATTATTAACATAAATAACGAATGGGTTTTCAGCATCAATTTGTTTATTTTTTGAACTAATATTATAGATATCATATACTTCTAATAACTCTAACGTACAATCTAATGCTTCTTTACTATCCATTATATGTGGACTTGCTAATGAAACTAAATCAATATCCTCTTGTTTTAATATTTCAGGCGTATTTTTTCATTAGAATATCTTACATCTTTTAAACGCTGCTCTAAGCATGTGTTTTCAATATTAAATATTGATGATTCTAACATACATAAATTGAAGTCCGCTTCTTCTAGTAATGGTCTAATCTCCTTAAAACTATGCGATGGAGTCCTATGTATTAAAAAGTTATTTAAACTTTCATCATTTGTACGATTCACATATGAATCACTAAAATAATTATCGTCTAATAAATTTATTTTATAAGTCGATTTTCTTATTTTTCTAATATTTTCTAATTTTGTTTTTTGAATATCAGAATTCATTATTTTAGATAATGTTTGATATATCATAGCATCTCTATGGAATGCACTTCTAACTCCTAAAGCAACAGTAATATAGGCTTCTACTTTAATTTTTGAACGAACAATACGAATAGAATCATTGACACCATAGAATAATCCATACGTAATTAATCAATAATCATATAAATTACTTTTTGTTCTATATGTGCTATTTTTAAATATATAACTAGAAAGAGATATTATATCTCTTACAGCTGGATAATTCGTAAACAACAAGTTACCTATCATAAACAAGTTATCTAAAGTTAATTTCTGAAGTCTACCTTCTACTGGTTCACCAGTAATATTTTCTGCAATAGAACTGTTTATACCTAAATCATTTACAATGCTTTTAACCATTTTCAAACTATTTTCACTAGGCCCTAATACACTATCTGTCAACATAATTAATGCATTAGAAGCGTCATTAATGATTGCTGCTGATAAAAGGTGTTCCAAAATAACTTCATCATTTTTTTAAGCGGAATAGCATTTTTTAGTTGGCTTGCAGTAATCGCTTCATTATCTGGTGTGAAGGTTTGACTTCGGTGTGATTTTTCAGCAAATAATAAGTTTAAAACACGATGTATAATTAATAAATTATCTGCACCTTGATTTTGAGTCACATATTGATTACCATATTGAGCAACCTTTCTTCCTACTCTCATATTAAAAGTCGTTGCACCATATCCCTCACTAGGAGGCATAACATCTTTAATATTTAAAGATTCAATAGGCTATGCCACATATTTAATAATTAAATTTTGTAATAATGACCATTCTTTTGAAGACTCATTACCTTTAATTAAAATATTATCCTCATTTTTTAAAATAGCTGCTGTTACTTGTGTCAATTGATTAACAGATGTATATACTTCTAATACTTTTATTTCAGACAAATGTTTTAAGCAGGATGACATTTCCTCCCCAAATCCAATGACTAAATCAATATCAGCTTGAAGTATTTTTCCTGCTAATACTTGATATTGACTCTCTTCATTTTCCATAGTTAGTCCGGAAACACCCCCAATAATGACAATAGTTCTCCCATTTAAAATAATACGTTGTTTATGTAACATGCTTAATAAATCAACCATTCCCTCTATAGTTGGTAGAGCATCGCTGTCTACAATATTATAAATATCTTCATTAAATGTGTTGTACTGAGTAGCTTGTTGATGATCTTCTAATAGTATAAAATTTTTCAAATGATTTACTACCATATAAAGAGGTATATGATATTTTTAGAGTGGCAAGCCCACTAAGTATGTACCGTAAATTATCTAGACCGTTAGTTTAGTTTGAAATTCTAAATTTTGTCCTATAATCTTTGCTTTAATTTGTGAATGTTCTCCTAACTGTCTATTTCTCATGATAAAAACATCTGAATTAGGAATAATTCCATAAGTAATTTTATTTAATTTTAATCTTTCTATTTTAGAATAAATTTTTCCAACACCGTTACTATCACCATCTAAAACAACAATGCTATCAACAAACATATTTTCAAGGAGTCAAGTATATAATTCTACATTATTATCTATTGTTTTATTTTTTGTTTCTTCTATAGAAGAAATAATAGCAATATCTGGAATATACTTATCAAATTGCTGTGCTGTTTATTTGATATTAATGCACGATTGCTTGCATTAGAAATAATATACTCTGTGTGTTCAGATGCGCTTGCTAAAGCTATTAACATGTTAAGACTTACAAGCTCTTTTTTCTTAATTACTATTTGATTCTTATTTTTTAATAGTAGTTCTTCAAATAATGCATTAATCATATAAATGCCCTTATTATTCATACCAACAGTAGCGATTAAAGTAGCATTAGACGTATCATATGAAGTAAGTGCTAATTTATTTAGTGCATCATAAGTATCTTGTACCACAAATTGAAGAATGTCTTCGTTAAGCTAAGGAATTGGAGTTTTTACGATAATACCTGAAATATATGGCAAAACATGTAAAATGGTATTATGCGTATCACTCCAATCTTCTGTATTTTTGATATGCGTATTCCAAGTATCATTATCTATTGCAATAAATAATAATTGTCGTTGATGACAATGATTTTCACGTGCTTGATCATAACTTGCTACAACATTATTAACTTGCCAGTTTTCTGAAGGTTGATTAACCCAATGACCTTCTGATATATCCTCAATACGCTTTTTATTAAAAACTATCATAAAACTCCTACCATATAAAATTAAAATGTGTCATTAATATTTAATGTAATTGGTATGTTTTAACATAATATGTATTATGCATCTTAATCATTAATTTATTACATTTTTCACAAGTTCATAATTCACTATTTATTATATATCTTTTTTTATTGTATATATATTTATGGTTAATTTTATTAAAATGAAACACAAAAATAGGAATTTCTAAATTAGAAATCCCTACTCTCTTAATCATATTAATTTATTCTAAATTTGCATGATTATTTTGCATTTCTTCTTCACTTATATCAAATGTTTCCATTAAGCCCAGAACCACGCTATCTAAGAACAATAATGATGATTGTTCAAATAAGCTTCCTAATGGTTGTTCAGACCCTTCAACATTGTGTTTTGTGCCAGCTGGTAACTCAATTACTGTTTCAGCTAACTCACCAATTGGAGAATCAGGGCTGGTTGTTAATAATACAACTTTAGCACCTAATGATTGTGCTTTTTCAGCTAATAAGCGTAAATGTTCAGTTGAACCCGAACCAGATAAAATAACAAATAAATCGTGTTCTTTAATAGAAGGTGTAGTTGATTCACCTACTACAAATGCTTCTTTACCAAGTTGATTAAGTCGCATAGCAAAACTATTTGCCATAAATCCTGAACGACCCTTACCTGCAGTGAAGATTCTTTGTGCACCATTTACATCATTTGCAAAGCGGTCATATTGTTCATCTTGAATATGAGATAACGTATGATCTAATTCTTCAAGAATTAATTTGTAATTAGTAAATTGAGACATAATTACTTACCTTCAATCGCGTCACGACATTGTTTAGCAGCTTCGACTGGATCATCAGCATTAGCAATACCGCCACCAACGATAACTAAGTCAGGTTGTTCTGCAACAATATCTTTAATTGTATCTGGTTTAATACCACCAGCTACAGCAACTTTAGAATTCTTAATGACAGATTTAACAGTACGTAAACTGTCTAATGGAGATTGACCTTCTGCTTGTAAGTCATATCCAGTGTGTACTGCAATATAGTCAGCACCCATTTCATCTAATTCTTTTGCACGTTTTTCTAAATCTTGTACCGCAATCATATCAACTAATAATTGTTTATCATGTTTATGTGCTTCTTCAACTGCCGCTTTAATTGAAGCGTCTTCAGCCACACCTAAGATTGTTACAACATCTGCACCAAATTTAATTGCTTGGCTTACTTCATAGTCTGCTGCGTCCATAATTTTAAGGTCAGCTAATACTTTAGCGTTGTTAATATTTTCATCTAAATGTTGAACTGCTGGTAAACCTTCGTTGATTACGATTGGCGTACCAATTTCTACGATATCTACATATTCCTCAACTTTTTTAGCTAATTCTGCTGCTTCCTCTTTGTTTAATAAATCGATTGCTAATTGTAATTCCAATGCAAACATCCTTTCATTACTAAAGTGATATATCTTCAGTTCTTATATTATCTTTCACATTCATTAGTCTACCCGTCTTATAAATTTTTAAACAATACTCCTAAACCTAACAATTTACTCACTAATCTCATATAATACTTACAGTAAATCAACTCTTTAAAGGTATAATTACCACTTTTTCTTAATAAATTGAGCAGAGATGTACAATTAGTCTCTTCTTTTTAGTAAAATAAATAGATAAACATATTGTATGGTTGCAAGGAGTGAAAGTGTTGGAACTCATTAACGCTGAAGAAGTACAACAATTATTAACATCATTCGAAAATAAACCTGTATACCTACACGTTGAAACGACTAATGGTGCATATGCAAATCATTTCGATCAACGTGTGTTTAATGCAGGTACGTTTTTACGAAATATACAAGTCACATATGAACATGCGCAACTAAAGGGCGGAGACAAAGATCCATTTCGTGTTGGGTTGAAACTTCGTGACGGAGGTTGGGTCTATGTTCAAGGACTAACGCATTACGAAATCAATAACAACAACGAATTTTTAATCGCAGGATTTAACTATGAAGGACAATTGGCTGCCACAATCGAGATTAGTGAAAAGCCATTTACAGTATAGAGGAGGTTTATTCATGAAAGATGAAAGACACGTGTTAATGATATTCCCACACCCAGATGATGAAACCTTCTCATCAGCTGGAACGATTGCAAGTTATATTGATAACGGCATTCCTGTCACTTATGCATGCCTAACATTAGGACAAATGGGACGTAATTTAGGTAATCCTCCTTTTGCAACTCGAGAATCACTACCTGATATACGTGAACGTGAATTAGAAAAAGCGATGAAGATTATTGGCATCACCGATTTACGTAAAATGGGATTACGTGATAAAACTGTTGAATTTGAGCCTCATGAACAAATGGATGACATGGTTAAAAAGTTGATTGAAGAAACAAATCCATCAATGATTATTTCTTTCTATCCTAAATTTGCTGTTCATCCCGACCATGAAGCAACAGCCGAAGCCGTAGTAAGAACCGTAGGACGTATGCCTGAAGAAGCACGACCACGTTTACAACTTGTAGCGTTTAGTAATGATGCACCAGAAATACTAGGCGAACCAGATATATTAAACGACATTCGTGCATATCGAGATCTTAAATTGAAAGCTTTCGAAGCACATGCATCTCAAACTGGTCCATTTTTAAAACAATTAGCGAGTCCAGAAGTCGGTGGCGAAACACAAAGTTTCTTAGACGTTGAACCATATTGGACATATTATTTTGAATCTTAAGGGGAGGTAAACAATGACTGAATTTGATTTATCCACACGTGAGGGTCGTTGGAAACACTTTGGCTCAGTTGACCCAATCGAAGGTACAAAACCAACAACTAAAAATGAAATGACTGACTTACAAAGTACACATAAAAATTTCTTATTTGAAATCGAAGAAGTCGGCATTAAAAATTTAATTTACCCCGTTAATATTGATCGTTTCCAAACGGCGGGACAATTTAGCTTTTCAACGAGCTTAAATAAAGATGAAAAAGGCATTAACATGAGTCGTATTCTAGAAAGCGTAGAAAAACATTACAGCAATGGTTTAGAGTTGAATTTCGATACACTATATCAAGTATTACGCACATTACAAACAAACATGAAACAGAACTCAGCAGGTGTTGATGTTTCGGGTAAATGGTTCTTTGATCGTTTTAGTCCAGTAACGAACATTAAAGCAGTAGGCAATGCCGATGTCACTTACGGATTAGCCATTGAACAAGACCAAATTACACGTAAAGAAATTACAATTGAAGCAACTGTAACAACACTATGCCCATGTTCTAAAGAAATCAGTGAATATTCAGCCCACAACCAACGTGGTGTAGTTACAGTTAAAGTTTATTTAGATAAAAACAACCAGGTTGTTGATGATTATAAAGATAAAATTCTAGATGCTATGGAAGCAAATGCAAGTTCAATCTTATACCCAATTTTGAAACGTCCAGATGAAAAACGTGTTACAGAACGCGCTTATGAAAATCCACGATTCGTCGAAGATTTAATTCGTCTTATCGCTGCTGACTTGGTAGAATTTGATTGGATAGATGGTTTTGACATTGAATGTCGTAACGAAGAATCTATTCACCAACATGATGCATTTGCGAAATTAAAATATAGAAAATAATCGTTGCGTATAAATAATAAGGCAGTTGTCACACGTTTCAAATGTGATAACTGCCTTTGACTATCAAATGCTATACCAAAATCTATATAATTTCTTCTTGTATTGATCAGTGTTTTTTTT
>NZ_KV801100.1:41473-134032 GCF_001810405.1 Staphylococcus sp. HMSC069D12 | reverse complement strand
TTTTTAGTCATCAGTCCAATTTATTATAGAGCCAAATATTCATAAAAAAACACTGACAAAAGCATTGCTTTCGTCAGTGTGTCGAATCTATTTCTTATAAGAAACGTTTAGCAGCGACAGAAATTGGTGGAATTTCGTCGAAGTCTAATTTTTTATCTTCAGTGATTGATCTGTAAGCCCATTTACCATAGTTGATTGCTTCTTCATTAACAATTTTACCTGGTAATGGTGCGGCATTTGGATCAACATGTACATCAACGATTGTTGGTACATTTTCATTTAACGCTGCTTCTACTACTTCATCGATACGGCTAGGATCTTTTAATACATAACCTTTACCGCCTGCAGCTTCAGCGAATTTAGCATGGTCCATATCAGAGAAATCAATGGCATATTCTAATTCACCTGCAGCTTGTTGTTCATATTTAATAAATGATAATTGTTTGTTATTCATAACAAAAATTGTCATTGGTAAGTCATATTGAACAGCAGTTGCAAAGTCTTGCATTACCATTTGGAATGCACCGTCACCGCTAATTGAGATAGCTTGACGTTTAGGGAAAGCGATTTTAGAAGCAATTGCTCCTGGAAGTCCGCAACCCATTGTACCTAACCAAGAAGAAATAATAAATTTATTATTTACCGATAAGTTTAGGTAACGTGTTGACCAAACTGTAGATGTACCTACATCGATTGAGAATACAGCATCATCGTCACTATATTTACTAATTGATTTCATTAAACGTTCTGGGCGGATTGGTGTGCTTTCTTGATTCATATCTTGTTCCATCCATTTATCCCAAACAGCTTTACGTTCTAATGTTTTTTCTAAGAATGGGCGTTGTGGTACGTGTTTGATAACATCAGTTAATTGATGGAAAGCAAGTTTCGCGTCACCAACGATACCAACATTGACACTGAAACGATGTCCAATTACATCTGGGTTTGTATCAATTTGAATTGCTTTAATATTTTTCTTAGGTAGGTAGTCAACGTAAGGGTAGTTAGTACCTGCCATGATTAATAAATCGGCATCTTGAATTGTTTGGTAAGATGTTTTTGTTCCGATTTTACCTAAGTTACCGATGCTATATGGGTGATCATCAGGAATGATTGTTTTAGCTGGTAACGTATGAATTACTGGAATTTTAGCCGCTTCTACAAATTCACGTAATTCATCTTTAGCATTTTGTGCACCTACACCAATAATCATTACTGGTTTTTTACTTTTATCGATTAATTTTGCAGCTTTTTTAATGCTACGTAATGTTGGAGTTGGTGCTTTTGGTTTAGTAGTGTCTATAGCACGGTGAGTTGTGTCTTTAATTTTTTGAGTTAATAAGTCATTAGGGCATACAACTACTGCTACACCACGTTTTTCATATGCTGTACGAATAGCTTCGTTAACAATTTCAAATACGTTATCACCTTTTTGAATTTGGTGATTATATACAGATACATCTGAAACCATATCAGTAATGTTTGTTTCTTGGAAAGCTTTTGTACCTAATAAAGTACTATTTGTTTGACCTGCTAAAATTAATTGAGGTACGCGATCCATTTTTGCATCATACATACCATTTAATAAGTGGACGATACCAGGACCACCAATACTTAATGCCACCCCAATTTTACCTGTCATTTTAGTGTATGAAGCTGCAGCTAAACTTGCTACTTCTTCATGACGTACATGATAGAATTTAAATGAGTCTCTAACAGTACGTAGACTATCTACTACTGCGTCAATTGAATCCCCTGGAATACCATATAAGTGATCAATATCCCATGCTTCTAACGCTTTAACTAATGCTTCGTTTGCTTTTATCTTCGCCATTATTACAATAGCTCCTTTCTCTTTTTAAACGAGTACAATATATATATTCCCTTTAGTAGAATAAAATAATCATAATTGGAATAAGTATCGAACTAATTACAGCAGTTAATATCATTCCAATTGAACTGAATGCACCAGATTCATTATCGTGTTCTAATGCTTTTGCGGTACCAAAAGCGTGTGATGCATTCCCATATGTTAACCCTCTGGCAATAGAGGTCTTAAAATTACCTACTTTCAATAACATTGATCCCATCATACTACCTATTAAACCTGTAGTTATAATGAATAATACTGTAATCGTATCAGTACCACCTAATTCCTGTGATACTTCGATACCTACAGCAGCTGTTATTGAACGTGGTAATATTGTTACTATCGTCTCCTCATCGTAACCCAATAAGTTTAACGAGGTAAACACTAACACAAAATTAAGTATTACGCCAACCATCACGCTTGAAAAGATAATACTTAAATTCTCAATAATTTTATGTCGATTCTTATATAGTGGGTAAGCTAAACATACAACAGTGGCATTCAATAAATGATTGATCCATTTACCACCTGTCATATAATCATGATAGTTTTGATGTGTTAACAATAATACAATAATGACACCAACCGAACCTACTAACGCTGGGTTCAAAAATGGATTATCATATTTTTGTTGTAGCTTTTTTGCAGAAAAATACATAACGACGGTCAACAATATCATTAAGATAGCTTGAATGAATGTCATACTATTGATGACCTCTCTTAACGTTAGGTTGTTTAACCATCTTTTCAGCGATGTAACCAGAAGCTAGTGCAACGCAACTTGTACCTACAATAATTAATAAGAAGAAAATGATATAACTCTTTGTAATATCAGAAACAACATCCATTATTCCTACTACAGAAGGTATAAAGAAAAACACCATTGTAGCTAATAGAAATTCTGCGCCGTCAGATATCCAATTCATACGTATCACTTTCAGTTCAAGTAAAATGTACAACATTATCATGCCTACGATACTTCCAGCTAGTGGTATATGCAATAATGTTTGCAATAAACTACCTAAGTAACTAATGACTATGATAATGGCAATTTGTATGATAACTTTTGAAATAAATAATACTTTTTTCAAGATGACTGACCTCCCACTAAAATATGTCGAAATTGTTACAGTGAAATTTAAACCTACATTCATCATTCTAATTCAACCTAAGAAAATAGAAAAATATCCATTTTAAATACCACCTATAGTTTATTTCTATGTAATCGCTTTAATAACTATACGTATTGGTGTGATTGAATTTCGATGACAATATTATTGCGTTCGGAACGAACCCAACATATGCAAATAAAATAGAGAAGCGTTTCGTTTAAACGCTTCTCTATTTTTATTTATCTATTTATTGTGCTTGTTGTTATGAAGTATTATTTAGTCATATTTTAATCTTTTGCTCATAAATTCTATCCATTTAGAGGTAGCGTGACTTAATAGTTTATCCTTTTTCCAAATTGCACCTAGTTCCCAACTCATTCCAGTATCCTCAATCTTAATACTTCTGATATTGTCTTTGAGCATGTTAGCGATGTGCTCTGGTAAGATACTTACACCTAAACGTGCCAGCAACAGATACTCAATAAAGTTCCATTGCGAGACATTTGAAACCGTATTTGGGAGAAAACCTGCATTTTTAGCTGCGGCAATAATTTTATCATTAAGGTAAAAGTCTTCGTTAAACAATATAAAATCTTCATTCTTAAGTTCTGCCATTGTAACAGAATCACGTGATGCAAGGTCATGTTCTTTACTTACAACTAATCTCAAATCTTCGCTATATAATGGTAAATAGTCAAAGACGTTCTCATCTATTGGAATGGTAGTAATTCCAATATCAATTTGATCATTAATAAGTCGCGTCTCTATAGATTTACCGCCACTTTCATTTAAATTATACGTAACGTTTGGATAGAGCTTGTGAAACTCCCCTAGTATGTAGATAAATTGTTGCATGTCCATTACTGCAGACATACCTATATTGATATGACCTGTTTCTAATCCTAATAGCCCATTAATTTCGAAAGGAATATTATCATATAACGTTATAATTTCTTCGCACTTTTTATAGAATATTTTACCCGCATCAGTGAGTACGAGGTAACGCTTTTGACGATCAAATAATGTCATTTTCAATTCATTTTCTATATCTTTAATTGCTTTACTAATCGTCGGCTGCGCTATGTATAGAGATTTCGAAGCATTTGTCATACCACCTTGATTAACTACTTCCATAAAATATTTCATATGTTTGATGTCCAAATGCTCACCCTCTTTGTTCATTATTGTAATTTCATTATACACGAAATATTTTTGAGAAAATAAAAATATGTAAAGTTAAACTAAATATTTCCGAGAACAAGTCTAATTCAAATTCAATGTAAGACCCTATATGTTTCATTATAAAAAAATGTTATAATCACATAGGCTCAAATTGATTGAAGAGGTGAGGCATTGAGCTTTTACGAATTTATGCAAAATTTTGTTGGTGATGACACACCATTAGGTGAATTGGTAAATTGGATTAATCAAGATAGCAATTTCCCTAGAGAAGTGAAGAGCCAAGCAGAAGTATTGTCATATTTTCGAAATAATCCATGTCCAGAAAACATACCCGTGACTATCGTTAAAAGAGCATTGGCTGTTTTTAACCAATTCACAAATGTATGATTTCTAACTTGTTATTATACATCATGGACGTATCATCTCACCAAGCGCCTTTATGGCGCTTTTTTTGGGAGTGGGACAGAATTCTATTTGAATTCGTTGTATCCCCAGCTTGCATTGCTTGTAGAATTTCTTAGTGAAATTCTTTTTGCTGGGGCCCCGCACAACCCCGCAAAGATTACTAGAGCTGAGAATAGCTGATTAGCGCATCTTCTCAGTTCAGTCAGCTATTGCGAATATAATAGGTGAATTTAATATATTATTTTTATTTCTAAGCGCCTTAATGGTGCTTTTTTTATAGGGTAAACTTCAAATCAATTGCACATTTAAAATTAAGTAATGCTTTGAACTTTAAGACATTACCGTGCTACTATCTTAAATTGTGCAAAATCACTTTAATGTAAAATAAATTACAAATTACACTGTTATATTTCATATATATTACAGTTACTTGTATAATTCGTTTCTTATATTGTATTAGACCTTTTTAACGAATATGATTAATACAGTTTTTAATTCTTTTATATTTTGAAGGGAACAAAAATGAAATTTAAAAAATTATTTTCACGTCTTTTACTCGCTACTGGAATCATGTTCGCAGGGACTTTTACATATCAAAATATTGAACATATGCACGTATCTGAAGCCGCTTCATATAACTACTATACGAAAGGTCAATGTACTTGGTGGGCATACCAACGACGCGCTCAACTAGGTAAACCTGTATCAAATCGTTGGGGAAATGCAAAGAACTGGTATTACAATGCACAACGCTCTGGTTATAGAACTGGTCACACGCCTAAACGCTACGCAGTAATGCAATCTACTGCAGGCTATTATGGCCACGTTGCTGTAGTTGAGCGTGTATATAGTAACGGTAGTATTAAAGTTTCTGAATACAATTACAATAGACCGAATGCATACGGAACTCGCTACTTAAGTAAATGGTCTGCACGTAGTTATAATTACATCTACTAAAATAAATAATGATATATAAATGATAAATAAAAGCCACTATTTATGAATCGAGGTATTGAATTAAGTACCTCACTCATAAGTAGTGGCTTTTCTATATATTGTTATTGTTGTCGTAAATCTTTTAAAATTTGTTGAGCCGTAGCAGTATTTGCTTTAGGCGCAGTTTTCAATGCTTCGGCAACACAAGCAATCTCATCACCTTGAGCACCTACTACGATTGCTAATGATTTGTATTGTAAACTCATATGACCTTTTTGAATACCTTCAGAAACTAAGGCTCTACATGCTGAAAAGTTCTGTGCCAATCCTACAGCAGCAACAACTTGACCTAATTCTTGTGCTGTTTGAACATTTAATAATTCAAGTGATGCTTTCGCAATTGGCAATACTTTCGTACCACCACCAACAATTGCTAATGTCATCGGTACTTCTATTGTTCCGACTAAGCGACCACGTTCTTTATCAAACTTCCAAGTCGCAATACCTCTATATTGTCCATCACGACTAGCATATGCATGTGCACTTGCTTCTGCTCCGCGTGTATCATTACCAGTTGCTAAGACTACGGCGTGAATACCATTCATAACACCTTTATTGTGTGTTGCAGCACGATGTATATCGACTTGTGCTAGTACAGAAGCACGCTCCATGCGTTGTGCTACTTCTTCACCAGAACGATCACCTTTATTTAAATCTTTGATATCAATTTCACCTTGAACTCGTACTACTGAGGCTGTGGCATGGTTAGACAAAATGCTCATAAGCACATCTCGATCTGGAAACTCATTGTTCATATGTGCAGTTATAGCTTCCAAGATTGTATTAAGCATATTGGCGCCCATTGCATCTTTAGTATCTACAAATACTTTTAAAGACAATAGTTGATTCTCTGGGAACGTATCAATTTCAATACGTCTGTAACCACCACCACGTTCTATAATTGATGGGTAAGCTTCAGCTGCAATATGTTCAATTTGTGGTTCTAAATCGTAAATTGCTTGTGCCAAGTCATCGGTATCACTTACGTCATCAAATACAATTTGACCAATCATTAGTCGTTCACTCTTAATAGTTTTAAAACCACCTGTATTATTGACTAACTTAGCGCCATAACTTGCAGCAGCTACTACAGAAGGTTCTTCAACCATCATCGGTACAACATATTCTTTATCATCGACAATGATTTTAGGTAATAAACCTACAGGCAATGTGCCTTGACCAATTACATTCTCAATTAAGCTATTCGCAACTTCTTCATTAATTAATGGATTTTTTAGTAAAACATCATAATTAGCATCTGTTAACCATCCATAATCAACAAGTTGTTTTAATTTATCTTCACGAGATAAATGTCGAAATGTCTTATCTAAACTCTTCATAGCATTATTCCCCTTTATCAATCATTAGAGCGATACCTAATCCTCCACCAATACATGCTGTAGCAATACCCGTACGTTTATTTTCTTGTTCAAGTGCGTTCACTAAAGTAGTGACTAATCTAGCACCACTGGCACCAATTGGGTGTCCTAGTGCAATAGCACCGCCATAGATATTTAATTTTTTATCTGGAATATGCAAATTGTCTTTGACTGGTATACTTTGTGCGGCAAATGCTTCAGTCATTTCTACAATATCAACATCATCGATTTTGCTATCCGTTTTATCAAGTAGTTTCTCAACAGCATAGAATGGTGCATAGCCCATATATTGAGGATCACAACCTACTTCCGCATAATCTCCAACGATTCCTAAAATGTCGTAACCATGCGCTTTAGCATATGATTCCTCCATTAAAATGAGTGCAGATGAACCATCGTTAATACTTGAAGCATTACCACCAGTTACTGTTCCATCTTCTTTGAAAATTGTCTTTAATGTTGCAAGCTTCTCGACACTACTATTTGGACGAACACCTTCATCAGAAGTCATTTGTTCCCCTTCCGCGTCAGTCATACCGATAATTTCATTATTAAATTTACCATCTTGCGTCGCTTTAGCAGCTTTAGCTTGTGAATGGTTTGCGAACTCATCTTGCATTTCACGCGTAATGTCATATTTTTCAGCTATGTTCTCAGCTGTTACACCCATTGGTACATAATGAAAGGCATCTGTTAAACCATCATGCATAAAGCTTTCCACTGGTTCTTGACCTTCTTTTAAGATTAATTGTGGGGCATTTGTCATACTTTCAACTCCACCCACTGCAACAACATCCGCTTCACCTAGTTGAATTAACTGTTTCCCTAATATAATTGCTTTAAGACCTGATCCACATACCTCATTAATTGTCATAGCTGGTGTTGTATCAGGTACACCCGCTTTAATCGCAATTTGACGTGCTGGATTTTGTCCTACACCACTTTGTAGCACGTTACCGAAGATAACTTGTTGTATTATATTAGGGTCAATATTTGCTGAATCGATTGCACCTTTCAAAGCTGTCGTTCCCAATTCAACTGCAGAATAATTTCTTAATTTACCTTTATATCTACCGATTGGCGTTCTTTTAGCACTAACTATAGCAATTTTTTTCATTCTTTATCTCCTTATATGTAGTTTATATATAAATTGTAATTTAGTTATTTAATTTGGTAAAATAACTATTAATATGATTATTAATAATAGCCGATAGAAGTTATCTCACACTCAATGTTATACCATGCAGTTTCACGTATTTTATTATATTACTATATTAAACGACATGCGTTATTGCATTTAACTTTTCTTATGAAAACGCTTTCTATTAGTGAGCATTTTAAATGAAATTGTCTCAAAATGCTACTATTAATATGAATTATAAAATTAGAATAACGAAAGGATGTAGTGCCCGTGAGTATAGGAATCGATAAAATTAACTTTTACGTACCTAAATACTATGTAGACATGGCTAAGCTTGCAGAAGCTCGCCAAGTTGATCCAAATAAATTTTTAATTGGGATTGGTCAAACTCAAATGGCAGTCAGTCCAGTATCACAAGATATTGTATCTATGGGGGCTAATGCTGCTAAAGATATTATAACAGATGATGATAAAAAACATATTGGAATGGTCATTGTAGCAACTGAATCTGCAATCGATAATGCAAAAGCTGCTGCAGTACAAATTCACAATTTACTAGGTATTCAGCCATTCGCACGCTGCTTCGAAATGAAAGAAGCTTGCTATGCTGCAACACCTGCAATTCAATTAGCTAAAGACTACATTGAGAAACGACCTAATGAAAAGGTACTTGTTATCGCAAGTGATACAGCTCGATATGGTATTCAATCTGGTGGCGAACCGACACAAGGTGCTGGTGCCGTAGCTATGTTGATTTCAAATAATCCAAGTATCTTAGAATTGAATGATGATGCCGTTGCATATACTGAAGATGTGTATGACTTCTGGAGACCAACTGGACATAAATATCCATTAGTTGCCGGTGCATTATCTAAAGATGCATATATCAAATCATTCCAAGAAAGTTGGAACGAATATGCTCGACGTGAAGGGAAAACATTATCTGACTTTGAGTCATTATGTTTCCACGTACCTTTCACTAAAATGGGTAAGAAAGCTTTAGACTCAATTATCAATGATGCCGATGAAACGACGCAAGAACGTTTAACATCTGGATATGAAGATGCAGTATATTATAATCGTTATGTAGGTAATATTTATACTGGCTCTTTATATCTAAGTTTAATTTCATTATTAGAGAATAGATTGCTTAAGGGTGGTCAAACTATTGGATTGTTTAGCTATGGATCTGGTTCTGTAGGAGAATTCTTTAGTGCTACGCTAGTCGAAGGCTATGAAAAACAATTAGATATTGAAGGACATAAAGCCTTATTGAACGAACGTCAAGAAATTTTAGTTGAAGACTATGAAAGTTTCTTCAAGCGATTCGATGATTTAGAATTCGACCACGCTACTGAACAAACAGATGACGACAAATCTATTTACTACTTAGAAGCTATTCAAGACGATATACGTCAATATCATATTCCTCAATAACATTGACATTAATTAAGAGGCATTCGAAATAAGAGCAATTTAGTCTCTTGTCTCGAACGCCTCTTTATTAATAGGTAAATATATAGGTGTTATGGTTTAGTTGAATTTTTAGGTCTATACAATTTAGTCATATCTACTTTCTCAAGCTCAAGTAATTTAATTTTATGATTAATCGTGCCACCATATCCTGTTAAACTTCCATCTTTTCCAACCACGCGATGGCATGGAATAATAATAGAAATCGGATTGCTACCTACTGCACCACCTACTGCTTGTGCAGACATATTCGGCTTATTACGTTCTTCACCTACGCGTTTCGCTAGATCACCATACGTTTTTAATTGTCCATATTCTATTTCTTGTAGCTTTCGCCACACACTTTTTTGAAAATCAGTGCCTTCCGGTTTAATTGAAAAATCAATTTGCGGACGATTTCCTGAGAAATATTCATTTAACCACTCAACCACTTTTTTAAAAATTTCTAAATCAGGATTTGTTGGATGAGTAACCGTTGTGTCACTATATTTATAGAGTACATGTGTAAGTGACTCACCATCACTAATGAGTTCTAAATTTTGTACGGGAGATTCGTAAAGCATTGAATAAGACATCATACCACTCCTTTCTGACCATTATGAAGAAGTTTCATGTCAAAGTACAACGGGAAGTATGTTATTACTTAAAATAATGGAGGTGTTAAAATGGCTGGTTTAAATAAAGATGATGTTGATTTACATTTTAATACCAGTCAATTTAATGAAGATGATCATGCGAAGCAAATTTCATTCTTCTACAAAGCCCTATACCAAATCAACGATATCGTACTGGGCATTATATTTTTAATAGGTAGTTTTCTATTTTTTAGTGACCAAACAATGATTTCCGGCACGATACTATTTGTGATTGGAAGTATTCAAATGACAGCACGACCTGTGATCTCTTTTGTCCATGACATGAAACTGTCTAAATATTACAAACGTAAATATAAACGGCTCCTATAGGAAGAGAAGCAACATTAATAGGTATAAGCGTATGAATCTAACACTTGTAGAATCATACGCTTATTTTGTTTGCGCTAGAACCAGTCCTTCTTTTTGAAAAGAGTAATGAGTGAAACAACAACCACTAATGAAATAGGAATAAAGACGAAATAACTATAATGCCAATCAAGTTCTGGCATATAAGAGAAGTTCATGCCATACCAACCTGTTAAAAATGATAGCGGAAAGAATATAGACGAAATAATGGTTAAGACATCCATCACACCGTTAATTCTATTAGAACGGTATGACTCATTATTATCTTTAATATCATCTGTGATGTGCTCACATGCCATCAATGTATCTGTTTGTCTTAATATTCTACTATGAATATGTTTAATCAATAGTTGATATTCGTGTGATACGTCTAATGGTGATTCATCTATTATTTCATTTAGGAGTTGCTCCATAGGAATGAGCACACGTTTCAGTTTAATAATTTCAGAACGAATATTATATACGTCATCCATTAATTTACGGTTATTGACTTTATCTACATTTTGATCCTCAAAAGAGAAAACAGTGTCTTCAACATGATCCACATATTTAAAATATTGATGTGTAATCTTATCAACCATGATAGTTGTTAGTTCAATCGCAGTTATAGCTTTAGGTGACTTATTGAATGACGTAATGATATCTGATAATACATTCATAGGATATTTATGGACCGTGATTATCCAATCACCCTTAACAGTAATACTCAGTGGTTCTGCTGAGAAATTATTATGGCTAATCGCATGCAATATTAAATATAAATGCTGTTTCTGTGGGTGATTACTAACTTTAGGTCTCGTAACTGTAAATACAGATTCCTCAATGTGGTGTCTAGCAATATTGAATCGTTGAGTGAGTAATGCTTGATCGTTTTTCGTCGGATTCTCAAAATCAATCCACACAAGTTTGGCATTCTCAGGAATAGCTGAAAATATACATGCAGTATGGAAGTAATTTGCTTGGTCTTGAAAATGGACACGAATTGCCATAGTATCCCCTACTTTAGATAAGTTTTACTCATCAATACCACTTTTCAGAAAATGAAAACAAAAGGTTAGGACTATCATGTCGAATAGGAAAGAATTCAATATTCATTCATAGTCCTAGCCCCACAATCGTCCTAACCACTTATAACAATTCATTTATACTTATCAATTGATGTCATTAGTTTTGGTTAAAATTATATAATTCATAACCTTTATCTTTAGCATATTCAATTGCTAAAATTTCTAAAACATTAATAAACGCTGGTTCATCTTTAACATTGACATATTGGAATTTCAAATTATAATCTTCAGCTGTAATTGATTTAATATTCTCTTCATTAACACCTTTTTTTTGTGCTAAACCTTTTTTAAATTTAGTAGTGCCGACACCTGATTTTAAATTATATTGACCTAATTTATTAAATAAGTCTTTTGTAATAAGTTGGTAACCTGTAGAATAGCCACCTGTTTGACCAACGAAGATAGGCGTCTTTTTATCGAAAATAACATATACGCCAAATTTGTCTTGAACTTTTTCACGATCTTCTTTGCTAAATGTTAATGCATTATCTTTATCATATTTGAATAATTTTTTAAGTTGCTTCTTATTATCTTCTTTAATTTGATCTAATTGTTTAGTGCCTTTCATAATTAAAATCCTCCCATATAGAATATATTTATAAATTCAGACTTGGAAAATAGAATAAATTTATAAAAATTACAATTTTATTTTTAGTAGTTAAACAATGTTTCTATTTGGATATCATATACCCTTTCAAAACGCTTTAAAACGCTTTACCAAATTCATTACACAATACATTTCTTATTTTTAATCAGTTTATTTTTTATACGTAATTTAAATTTTTAATGTAAGTGCATGTTTATTTATGTATTTATATAATCTATAATTAAATATTATGTTTCACCAAATTTATTAGATTCTTCTATCTATGTTAGGGGAGAACAATTTTGAATGATAAAGACTTACGGGTAATTAAAACTAAAAAGGCATTAACTGGTAGCTTATATTCATTGCTCGAACAAGAGATGTTTACAACATTAACGGTTAATAAAATTTGTAAGCATGCTAGTGTTCATCGCACTACTTTTTATAAACATTTTTATGATAAATACGAATTGTTGAAATATCTATTAAAATTAACACACGATGACTATTTTGCGACTAATATTAAAGAACGTTTGAATAATCCTTTTCAAACTTTAGCTAATTCCTTCAATAAGGAAGAGATATCTCGAATTGAACTTAAGCAATATAACGATAAAGAGTTTGAAGATGTTCGCAATAATTATTTAATTGAAATAATGCAAAAGGATTTCAAAACCAACATGCATCGTATTACTGTTGATAATGTAGTACCGAAAAGCCTAGTATTCTATGTGTTCGGTTCGGTACTAAATGCATTTATCGATTGGAAAAAGAATGAAAATGTCGAGATTAAACCTAAGCAAATGGACCAAATCTTTCATAAACTTATCAATGTCAAAGCACATGATTAATTAGAATACTCAATCTATTTTGTTCAAAGTTTCACGACCGTATATTAATCGCTATTTACATCTATTCATTATATAATGGACTGGGTTACAAACTAACTAAAGGGGTTTTATCATGACTGAATTATTTCCATATTTAGCCTTTGAAAAAGCAAAAGACGCAATAGCATATTACGAAGAAGTATTTGGCGCTACAAACGTCAAAAGATTAGAAGTGAGCGAAGAACAAGCGGAACAATTTGGCATGACAAAAGAACAGGCTGCAGAAGCTACAATGCACGCTGAATTTGAAGTACTAGGTGTTAAAATTTTATGCTCTGATTCATTCGGACGTGTAGAGAACATCAATAATGGAATTTCATTACTTATTGATTTCGATGTTAACAATCAAGACGATTCAGATAAAGTTCAACAGTTTTACGATAAAATTAAAAATCATGACTCATTAGACATTGAAATGCCACTCAAAGAACAATTCTGGGGTGGAAAAATGGGCGCCTTTACAGATAAATATGGCGTACGTTGGATGTTACATGGTCAAGACTATACACAACTTAATTAATAATCACATTGATTTTATTAAACTACTAATCAAAGATGTTATGACATCCAATTCATAGATTAGTTAGAAGCAAATTCTATTGAAGTACTATAGAATTTGCTTTTTTTATTTAACATTAAAGTCATACTCATTTAAGAAAGTAGCGTTGATATAGATAATAAATAGAGTTTGGGAATGGGGCTCAGCAAAGAGATTTTTAACAAGAAAATCTACAAACAAAGCAAGCTAGTGAAAAATAACTTAAGTGCTTGAGCACTTAAGTAAGAAATTCTAAAGATGAATTACGAATATTGTTGCACGACTCTTGGCGTTTTAATTATTGAACACAAGTGCTGTTGCACTTGTATAAGGCGTTCTAAGATAGAATACAAAACATAGTTGCGAAGACCCCTAGGGTAGCAGTGCCAGTCGAAGACTACAGGCTGAGACGGCATCCCAGGAACGCGAAGCAGCTTATGTGAGTAATCATCTATCTAAGAACGCCTTTAGAGGACTACAGGCACGAGCCTTTCCCGCAAGAAAGCGTCGCAAATAAAATAAGTAAAAATTCATCTAAGAATTTCTTTACCCCCTTTAACAAGCATCTCAAGTTTAATGAAATAAAAATAAGTCAGTAAATGAATGGATTGCATTCATCTACTGACTATTTATTTAAAAATGTTATTTTAAATTTTATTGAACATGATATATATTGATCTTAATGGCTTAGAACATCTCTGAAACTACTTTTTGTTCTAAGAAGTTTAATAAGTAATCTGGGCTACCTGTTTTAGCATCTGTACCAGACATTTTAAATCCACCAAATGGATGATATCCTACAACTGCTGAAGTACATCCACGGTTAAGATATAAGTTACCTACTTCGAATTCATTAACAGCTTTAATCCAGTTTTCACGATTATTTGTAATAACTGCACCTGTTAAGCCATAGTCTGTATCATTCGCAATTTCAATTGCTTCTTCGAAATTATCAAATTTAGTAAAGCCAACCACTGGACCAAAGATTTCTTCTTGCATTACTTGATCAGATGATTTTAATCCTGAAATAATTGTTGGTTTAATGAAGTAACCTGTAGAATCATCAGCTTCGCCACCGATTTCAATTTTACCTTCTTTTCCACCAATTTCGATATATTTTTTAATTTTGTCGAATTGTTTTTTGTTAATAACAGGACCCATGAATGTATTATCTACAGTGTTACCAACTGTTAATTCTTTAGTTAATGCCACCGCTTTTTCTAATACTTCATCATAAACTGAACTGTGGACAATAGCACGTGAACATGCTGAACATTTTTGGCCTGAGAAACCAAATGCTGACGTTACAATTGATTCTGCAGCTAAATCAGTATCAATATTTTCATCAACGACAATCGCATCTTTACCGCCCATTTCTGCAATAACACGTTTTAAGAAAGTTTGGCCTTCTTGAACAACTGCGCTGCGTTCGTATATACGAGTTCCTGTTGCACGTGAACCTGTAAATGTAACAAAGTGTGTATGAACAGAATCAACTAAATAGTCACCGATTTCTTTCGGATCACCAGGTACAAAGTTAACAACACCTTTAGGAAGACCCGCTTCTTCTAAGATTTCGATTAATTTATACGCTGTTAATACTGTATCTTCAGCAGGTTTCAATAGAACCGTGTTACCAGCTACTACTGGTGCTAATGTTGTACCAGCCATAATTGCAAATGGGAAATTCCATGGTGGAATTGTAACACCAGTACCAATTGATTTATAGAAGTACTTGTTATGTTCCCCTTCACGATCTAATACCGGTTTACCATCTGCTAATTCCATCATTGAACGTGCATAGTATTCGATAAAGTCGATACCTTCTGCAGCATCGCCTACAGCTTCATCCCAAGGTTTACCTGCTTCATATACCATGACTGCAGAGATTTCCTCTTTACGACGACGAATAATTGCTGCAACACGTAATAATAACTCTGCACGATCTTTATGTGACCATTGACGCCATGTTTTATAAGCTTTGTTTGAAGATTCAAACGCTTTATCTACATCTTCCTTAGTAGCTTTAGATACTTTAGCAATTAATTCCTTTGTATTAGCTGGATTAATTGAATCAAATGTATCATCTTTAGTAATGTGCTCACCGTCAATCACAATTGGAAGTGTTTGACCAAGTTCACTTTTAACTTGCTCTAACGTTTTTTGAAATCTTTCTACATTTTCTTGTACTGAAAAATCAATCCCAGGTTCATTTTTGAAAGGTACTACCATTCTTAATTACCCCCTATGTATTTGTAAGAATTATAAAAATCAGTAAAACAATGACTTACTTAAAATGATAATTTATGTCATTAATTTCATTCTACTATGCTTTGGGTTATTTTTGCAATCGCTTACATTAATATTATCTGAAAAGTTTTAATTATCAGTCAGAGGTGGCCTGCTTCTCGAAACAAGTGAACTATATTATTATAATTTTATATTTTTATAAAAATAAAGTATAATAAATTTACACAATTTAACGACATCAAGAAAAGGAAGTTCACACATGAAAGCATTAATTACAGGCGGAGCAGGATTCATTGGCTCACATGTAGCCGAACATTTTGTTAAGCAAAATATCGAGGTACATGTCATAGATAATTTAAGTTCCGGATACTTACATAATATTCCCTTTGTTAATAAAGAACATATTTACGTAAAGGATATCACCGATTTTGAGTTTGTAACGCAATTAATACGTCAAGAACAATTTGATTATGTTATTCATTTAGCAGCCATGGTGAGTGTTGTTGAAACGATTGAGAAACCATCATTATCTAATCAAATTAATGTTGATGCCACAGTTCATCTTTTAGAAACCATTCGAACGTATAATAAGCAAATTAAAAAATTCATATTTGCGTCATCGGCAGCCATTTACGGTGATCTACCAAGTTTACCTAAATCCGTTTCTCTCTCTAAACCGTCGCCATTATCTCCATATGCAATACAGAAATACGCTGGAGAACAGTATGCTAAGATTTACAATCATTTATTCGATATTCCCAGCGCTTGTCTCAGATTCTTTAATGTTTATGGCCCAAGACAAAATCCTAACTCGGATTATTCAGGTGTCATATCAATAATGAATCATAAATTTACGAATCAAACTGAATTTACCTTCTATGGTGACGGTGAACAAACTCGTGATTTTGTTTACATTAATGATTTAATTGACGCTATGTGGCTTGTGCTTAATACCCCAACAACAAGTGGTTCAATATTCAACATAGGTACGGGCATACAAACAAATCTGAAAGCAGTTTTTAAAGCGTTTGAGAAGGGCTTCAAGTACAGTATCCCATGCCATTTTAAAGCACCAAGACTTGGAGATATTAAGCATTCTTGTGCTGACATTACACCACTTGAATCATTGGGTTATCATCCTCAATATGATATAGCCAAAGGCATTCAATCTTATTTGGCATATAATAAAGAACATAAAGTAAAATTATAAAACAATCGACTCAGATAAATTTAAAAGACAATCTCTATTTAATTTCAATAGAAATTGTCTTTTTATCATTTTAATTAACCAATGGAATTACTACATGCATTATTCAATCATATTAATACACATTCAAACGCTTTTTGGATCAAGAATTCTTTAAGTTTAATTGATATTGTATTTACTGATTATTTTAGAAGTTTATAGAACTCTTCTATCGCTAATTGATTGTATTCTTGAGCGTTAAACGTTTCATAATGTGGTGTTTGATGTTTGATAAAACGCTCTAAGCCGTGCTTAATATCATTGACATCATGACTCACTAACATCCCATACTTACCATTGTTTAATACATAACGATTCGCAATGATATCCGATGTCAATACGTTCATACCAAGTGATAGTGCTTCAAGTAGAACCATTGATTGGCCTTCATAATAAGACGTTAACGATAAAACATCTGCTTGTTTCATAATATAGAATGGATTTTTTCGTTGTCCTAATAAAAAGACATGCTGTTCTAACTTCAACTTACGAATTTGTTGTTCTAATTTATGTCTTAATGGACCTTCTCCTATAATATATAATTTCGTATTAGGATAATGCACGATAACCTTGCCAACCGCTTCAATTAATAAATCAAATCCTTTTTCAGGTGATAAACGGCCAACCGACACAATTTTAAAATCATCCTCTTTAAAAGGTACCGACGTCACTTTCCCTTTATTCACACTGACGAGCACCGGTACATTATTTTTCTCAAATTGATCAGCATCATCTAACATGAATTGCGATATTTCACTTAAATTAATCGTGTTTCTTGACGCTACAAATTTCTTATTTAGTGCTTTTTTAGCTATATTGCGCATATTTTGTTCTTTTGATGCGTCAGAAACACATACCAGTTTATCAAATTGATTATATAGTGTTATCAAACCTTTTAAATTTTGATAATGCGGTTTCACACCATTTATGGTTTTCTCCATATCCGCTTTGATATCACTATGAAGGTAGACCAATTTACGTTTAGCAGTCGTAGCTAAAATAAGATTCGCCCAAAACATAGAATACCCACTGAAATCTATCGCATAATCAAATTGACTTTCACCTAATACTTTGCGCATCTCACGTTCATATACATGTTTTGGATATAAGAAACGTTCTAATGCACTTTTTAGCCCTCGTTGTCTGACGAAGTCTACTTTATACGTCTCTTTTAACGACGCTGCTAAAGGGCCAACTCTTAAAATAATTCTTACATTTTGGTTAACATTATTCAGATTATTCAAGATTTCATCATTATTACTTCGATTTGTAAATAGTGTAACGTCATATTGATTGTAATCAATATTCTCTAATAAATTGATAACAGAAGAGGTAATGCCATTATTTTTCATTCCACCAGGATAAATTAATAGTCGTTTTTTAGCACATTTCTTTTCCTTTTTACGTTTATGTTTTGAGGTGAATACCCGGTCAATCACCTTGTCAGTAACATTTCCATCATCTAGATACGTATACGTATTTTTGAACGTTTGATAGTTATGTTGCACCTTACTTAATTGATATGTTTTCTGTTGTATCACTTGTACAACATCATCAATGGTATGCACAACCGGTCCCGGTAAATCCTGAGCATTGATATACATTCCTCTTTCAAATTGATATGCTTCGTAGTCTGGTGTATAAAAGACAATGGGTTTATTTGTGACTAAATAGTCAAAGAAGATACTTGAATAATCCGTTATCATTAAATCAACAAACGCCAATATTTCATTTGTATCAAAATAATCTGGAATAAGATATGGTTTTAGTGCCTCATTTTTAATTGCTTTTTTATAAATAAATGGATGTACCTTTACTAATACTTGATAATCAAGATGAAGTTTCAACTTTTCAACTTCTTCCACAATATGATTTAAACTTTCCTCAGGCGTGTTGACATCATCACCCCTCCAAGTTGGACAATATAACAATACTTTCTCATCAGTAATATCAATGTAAGATTTTAATTCATTAATGAGCATTTTTGAATCACTATTCAATGTAAGATCTATTCTTGGATATCCAATTTCTAAAATTTGCCCACCATAAATGTTATCCAATCTAAATGCCCTTTTAAAAATGTCTGACGTATGGCGATTAGGACTTATGATATAATCACTCGATAAAAAGTTTTTAATAATATTTTGCGAACCACGTAAGCCATTTTCTAGGTCTAGACCCATATATTTGAGTGGCGTCCCATGCCATGTGTTCACATAAATTTGATCAGGCTTTTTAATGAAATAGGCTGGAAATGTTGAGTTGTTAATTAAATACTTACATTCGGTTAGTGCCCTTAAATACTCTGGAGATTCTTTAATCACGAATTCAATATTTTTGTATTTCTCAAATTTCTTTTTATAAAATTCTAACGTTTCGGTAGTGTCGACGACCCATTTATGCGTATATTTACGATATTTGGGATGATGAATCAAACGTTTAAAGATAGCATAAGGACTATCTGTAATACTTTTTCCATCTCTTACTTGGTATAGAATATCGTGTTGTTTAACTTTATTCGCTTCATAATTTTGCGCATAACGCATTATTTTACGTGTATAAGCTGAGTTATTTCTTCTTTGTAAAGGTGTCGTTATAAATTTGAATTTACGTCGACTTTGATTTTGTAAAAATGTTTTCAGTTTCATATTCATTTTCCTTTCTAAGTTGTATTTCGTTTCTAAAGTTGATGTCATAAAATGAATGTTTTGAGTTACATTTTGATTCTTAAATATGTATGGAGATAAACTCCCATATACACTCCAAATATATTATATCATTTATCTATCTTATATATTATATAACTAATTTATTTTATATATTAAATTCTTAGATACAAATAACCTTTGAGCCACCGGACGACTCAAAGGTTATTTATACCTGACCTATGAAATGACTATTTAGATGCGCCATTTTCATTTATCTCTCTTATTACTTTAGCTGGTACACCGGCAACTAAACTATTTGGTGGTACATCCTTAGTTACGACACTTCCTGCTGCTATAACTGAACCATCTCCAATCGTTACACCAGGCGTGACAACGACATTGCCACCAAACCAAATATTATTTCCAATCGTAATCGGCTGTGCTAACTCTAATCCTGCATTACGTTCTTTAGATGTTAATGGATGATGCGCAGTATAGAATCCACAAGATGGCCCTATAAATACATCATTACCTATTGTGATGCCTCCTCCATCCATAAAATAACAATTACTATTAACAAACACATTTTTGCCTAATTTAACATTCCAACCATAATCTGTATCGAACGGACTATTAATTGCGACATTCTCTAATGTATAACCAAATAATTCAGTTAATACTGCTTGTCTTCTACTGTCATCACTCGGACGCGTTTGGTTAAAGTCAAAACATAAATCTTTTGCACGTACTCGTTCAGTTTCCAAATCTTTATCAAAATTGGCATCATACCACTGGTGTGCTAACATCTTTTCTTTTTCTGTCATTGTACTTACCCACCTTCATTTAATATTTATATTACAGTTTAAACAAATTAAGTGGTTTTCGCACGGAAACACTCCATTTTTCAACATATAATAAGCCATAAAGGCACTCAACACCTTTATGGCTCAATATAAGAAGCTTACTTTTAAGTTGTAATATAATCGCCACCATTAACATGTATAATTTGACCAGTGATATAAGAACTATCGGCGTTTGTCGCGAGGAACACGTAGGCTGGCGCTAGTTCAGCAGGTTGTCCACGTCGACCCATTGGTGTATTGCCACCTTGGTTCTCTACTTTGTCCTCATCAAAAGTAGCAGGAATTAATGGGGTATAAATTGGACCTGGAGCCACGCCATTAACTCGAATGTTTTTCTCCATTAGCGTAGTTGCTAATGAACGTGTAAATGAAACAATCGCACCTTTAGTTGAAGCATAATCAATTAAATGACCAGAACCACGATACGCCGTCACACTTGTCGTATTAATAATTGTATCGTTGTCACTTAAATATGGAACGGCAGCTTGTGATAAGAAGAACATGCCAAATATATTTGTTTCGAATGTATCTTTAAATTGTTCAGGCGTAATGTCCATGAAACTATCCTGAGGATATTGAACTGCACCATTATTAACTAGAATATTTAAATTACCAAAGTCTTGAACAACTTGTTGCACTAATTCTTTAGATTGCTGCGCATCTTTTAAATCATGAGCATAAGCTATAGCCTTTACGCCAATCTCTTTAAGACGATTAACAGTTTCCTCTGCATCTTCATGCTCGTTATAATAACCAATAGCTACATTAGCGCCTTCTTTAGCAAACAAGATTGCAACAGAGCGACCAATCCCTGAGTCACCACCAGTAATTAATGCAACTTTACCTTGCAATTTACCAGCTGCTTTATATTCATCTAGTTCTGAAATGGGTCTAGGATCCATGTCTTTCTCTGTTCCTGGTTGACGATTTTGAGTATAACCTTTAATTTGTTTATGGAATTCTAATAGATTCATTCATTTTCACTCCTTACCCATTTACTTAACCGTTCCCAATAAAGACTCTTTTGAAACAAAGGATCGAGTTGCATAGGGCAGTTCTACTTATTACAACTTTAGAACGATAAAAAGTCAGTTCCCTAGTCTCATGCAATTTTATTAGAAAGACTATATAATTAAATTAAACTTCTATTAAAAAAACCAACTAAAGCCACTAACGAGATATTACAGAAAAAGGAGTGCGACATTCTATGAGAGGTTTATTGAAAGGTATTATTGCATTGCTTATCATTCTTGGCGTTGTAAAGACATTCCAAGATCATGATGTAATGAACGAAGCAAATTATTATTATAATCAAGCCAAAAACGGTGAACTTGTTCAAAATATATCCAATTTTGATTTTAATAATTATAAAGACTTAAATTTAGAAAATTTTAAACCATCTGATTTTTTCTAAGTTAGCTGTATAATCTTTACAAATACAATAGTAGTCTAGGACATAAATAATATAATGATACTATTTTGCAAATTCGAAGTAGTAGGACAATGAATTCACAAAGATTTCTGTCCTACTTTTTTATGCGAAAAAGTAAGACATAAACATTGACTTGAATACCCTAAGGGGGTATATTATGTATGAATTGCAATGGAGGTGTCTTAATGAGCAATAAACAAAATGCCACATTGAACATTACTGGTATGACTTGTGCAGCTTGCTCAAATCGTATTGAAAAACGATTAAATAAAATGGATAACGTAAAAGCACAAGTTAATTTGACAACGGAAAAAGCAACGATTGAATATGATACTAATGACTATGCAATAAATGACTTTGTTACGACGGTTCAAAAGCTTGGGTATGATGTAGTCATTGACAAAGCTGAGTTAGACATAACTGGTATGACCTGTGCAGCATGTTCAAATCGTATAGAGAAAATATTAAATAAAGCACCAGGCGTTAAAGATGCGACAGTTAATTTAACGACTGAACAAGCTATGGTAGCGTATTATCCTGGGCAAACAGATTTAGATACCTTAATTGGACGAATTAGAAACTTAGGTTACGACGCACAACCTAAACAATCCGAAGAAGATCAAGCAAACCGAAAACAACAAGAACTTAAGCATAAGCGAAATAAATTAATGATCTCTGCTATTCTGTCATTACCTCTATTAATGACAATGCTCGTCCATCTCTTTAATATGCATTTACCCGACATATTAATGAATCCTTGGTTCCAATTTATCCTTGCGACACCTATCCAATTTATAATTGGTTGGCAGTTCTATGTTGGTGCTTATAAAAATTTACGTAACGGTGGAGCTAATATGGATGTGCTCGTTGCATTAGGCACTAGTGCTGCATACTTTTACAGTATTTATGAGATGATTAAATGGTTAACAGGTGCCACAAACATGCCTCACCTTTACTTTGAGACAAGCGCTGTACTTATCACATTAATTCTTTTCGGAAAATATTTAGAAGCACGTGCTAAATCACAAACGACGAATGCATTAAGTGAATTACTTAACTTACAAGCAAAAGAGGCACGACTAATTGATGACAATGGTATCGAAAAAATGGTACCGCTCAATCAAGTTAATGTTGATGATATCTTGTTAATTAAACCCGGTGAAAAGATACCTGTCGATGGTCAAATTATTAAGGGTGAAACTGCTATTAATGAATCAATGCTAACAGGTGAATCAATGCCAGTTGATAAACACGTTGATGATGCAGTAATAGGCTCAACTATGAATACGAATGGTGTTATTACAATTAAGGCAACTAAAGTTGGCAAAGATACTGCCCTATCCAATATTATTAAAGTGGTTGAGGAAGCTCAAAGTTCTAAAGCACCTATTCAACGTTTAGCTGATATTATATCAGGCTATTTCGTTCCAATTGTTATTGCGATTGCTTTACTGACATTCTTAATTTGGATTACACTTGTACATCCTGGTCAATTTGAAGATGCACTTGTTGCTGCGATATCAGTTCTAGTGATTGCTTGTCCATGTGCACTTGGTTTAGCTACACCAACTTCAATAATGGTTGGAACTGGTCGCGCTGCTGAAAATGGTATTTTGTTTAAAGGTGGCGAATATGTCGAACGTACACATCAAGTTGATACAGTTGTGTTTGACAAGACAGGAACACTTACACACGGCAAACCAGAGGTAACTTATTTTGAAGGTGACAAAGATATCTTAGCTTTAGTTGCTTCAGCTGAAAATAACTCTGAACACCCACTTGCTACTGCAATTGTTAACTACGCCAAACACCATAAAGTTAACTTGGTAAATGTCACAAATTATCAAACATTACCAGGTCACGGAATACAAGCTGTTATAAATAATACTAAGTTACTTGTTGGCAATCAAAAATTAATGTCAGAACACCAAATCAATATACAAAGCATTAAGCAGAAAATGGAACATATGGAAACTGATGGACATACTGTTATGCTAATTGCCTATGGCGACGAACTAAAAGGCATGGTTGCTGTAGCTGACACTGTTAAAGCATCTGCTAAAGAAGCTATCCAACAATTATCATCTATGAATATTAGAACGGTTATGCTAACTGGTGATAATGAACGAACTGCAAAAGCTATTGCTAAAGAAGTCGGTATTGATCAAGTCATTGCCGGCGTTCTACCTGAAGATAAAGCACAACATATAACGCAATTACAAGAACAGAAACATAGAGTTGCTATGGTGGGCGATGGAATTAACGATGCTCCTGCACTTGTCAAAGCAGATATCGGCATTGCAATGGGAACGGGTACAGAAGTAGCAATAGAAGCTGCAGATATCACCATTCTTGGAGGAGATATTCAATTAGTTCCTAAGGCCATTCATGCAAGTCATAAAACAATTCGCAATATTAAACAGAACTTATTCTGGGCATTTGGATACAATATTGCAGGCATCCCAATTGCGGCAATGGGATTACTTGCACCTTGGATAGCTGGTGCTGCGATGGCCTTAAGTTCAGTTAGTGTTGTAAGTAATGCCTTAAGACTAAAACGAATGAAATTATAATTACGAAGCATTTCTATTTTATTTCTTTGTTTATTAAAAAGGAGTAAAATATGGGTATATATGAGTAAGAACAACGGAGGTGAAAGGTATGATTAATAAAGTAATTAACGTTGAAGGTATGAGCTGTGACCATTGCAGAAACGCTGTGGAATCTGCATTAGCTAAATTAAATGGTGTGACTTCAGCAGAAGTAGACTTAGATAAGAATCAAGTTCGCGTAGATTACGACGAAAACAGAGTATCAGTTGAACAAATGAAAGAAGCCATTGAAGATCAAGGCTACGATGTAAAATAAAATCCGGATAAGAAACCTGCTTTTGTTAGGCAGTCAATCTAACCCGGGTAAAAGCGATTTAAATATAAGCAAATTATGAAATGTGAGCATTCGCTAAAGCTAATTAAAGGAGTTGAGTCTGGGACAATGGATTCACAAATAATTCTGTCCCACGCTCAACTCCATTTTTTAATTCACTCTTAATTTAGTAGTACCTGTATTAATAACATCAATGACTGCATCAAGTGCATCAACAATTAAATTCTTAACTGCCGCATCAGTATAAAACGCAATATGTGGTGTTAACCAAATATCTTCTCTAGCAATTAATTCATCTAATAAGTCATCATTAATCACTTTATCACGGTAATCTCCAGGGAATAAACCTCGTTCATGCTCATATGTATCTAATGCAGCACCTTTAATTTGACCACTATCAATTGCATCAAGCAATGCTCTCGTATCAACAATCGATCCCCTAGCTGCGTTTACAAATACGGCACCTTTTTTAAATTTTGAAAATAAATCTTTATTGAAGAGATGTGGATTATATTTCGTTGCTGGAATATGAACTGTAACAATATCTGCATCACGTAAAGCTTCTTCCATCGTATCCTTATACTCAACATATTGCCCAACCTTTTCATTAGGAAATGGATCATATGCAACAACATGGCTTCCATATCCTTTTGCAAAAATGCTTGCCGCTATCGAACCAATACGTCCTGTTCCTATAACAGCTACGGTCAAATCACTAATTGAACGTGACAATATTGAAGGTTCCCATCTAAAATCATATTCACGAAGTTTACGTTGAATATCGTTCTGATTTCTTACAATATTAATCGCTTGTGTTACTGCAAACTCTGCAATTGAACTCGGTGAATATGACGGTACATTAGATATAATAATGCCATATTGTGTAGCTAAATTTAAGTCGTAAGTATCAAATCCAGCACTACGTTGTGCAATATGTTTAATACCAAATTGTTGCAATTTGGCAAATACATCTTCCGATATTGGGTGTTGTTGAGATAAAGATAAGCCATCAACTCCTTGAACACCATCGACATTATCTTCTGTTAATATTTCTTTATTTAACTCTACTTCGACATTATTTTGTTCCGCCCACTCTTCAATGTAAGGAATATCTTCATCTCGTACACTCATTATTTTAATTTTAGTCATAAAATTTCATCCTTTCTATTTGTGACTTCTTGTTACTCGTTATATAAATAAGATAAAGAAGCTAATCGTTTAGCCGCTTCAGTTAATAATTGGTCATTTAATGCTAGGGAAATACGGACGTAATGACGACCATTTTCACCAAATGGAATGCCAGGCGCCACTAAGATCGATTGTTCTTTCAACAAATACTGTTCAAATGATTCACTATCATACCCTGGTGGTGTTTGAAGCCATGAGTAAATGCCACCTTTAGAATGTACAAATGGTAAATTGACATCTTTTAATTGCTTTTCAAACATGTCACGACGACGTTTGAATGTTTCATTTTGTTGATCTAGAAAGTCATCATAGTGATTAAGTGCGTATGTTGCTGCATCTTGAAGGGCACCAAACATACCAGCATTAGTATGTGTTTGATATTTCTTCAGCGCTTGTATCATGTCTTTGTTACCTACTGCGAATCCTACTCTAAACCCTGACATATTATAGCCTTTAGATAATGAAAAGATTTCAATTGCTACCTCCTTTGCATCTTTAGAAGCAAGTATACTTGGGTTCTTTGCATCAAATCCAAAAGCACTATAAGCGAAATCATGAACGATTTTTGTATGTGTACCTTTAAATCTCTGAATCGCTTCATCAAACACTGCTTTAGTAGCCGTTGATCCAGTAGGATTATTTGGGTAAGTCAAATAAACGAGTGACGTACGTGCTAATGTTTGTGCATCTACTTTGCTCCAATCTGGCAAATAATGTGGTGGCTCCAAATTAAGTGGTACTGGATTGGCATCAGCAAGCATGACACCAGCGAGGTAATCCGTATAACCTGGGTCTGGAAGTAGCACACTTTCTCCAGGATTAACAATACATGTAGGCAAAGCCACTAAACCATTTTTAGTACCATAAAGTATGCACACTTCATCATCTTTATGTAGCTCAACACCATATTGTCGTTGATAGAAATTAACAATTGCTTCTTTAAAGGATTCCTTACCATGAAATGCACCATATTTTTGATTTTCAGGAATTCGAACAGCATCAGCAAAGTGATCAACGATGCCTTTAGGCGTTTCGCCATCCGGGATACCAACTGCCATATTAATTAACGGTAGTGGTCCATACTCAACCTTACGTCCCATTGTTTTACCAAAGTAACTATCTGGAATATTGGCTAGTTTATTAGAAATTGTCATTATTTACCCCCTTTTAAAATTAAAAAAGCTATATATCACTCTCAATTGATAGTGACATATAGCTTAATTATGACTATGACACTTATCTTTGAGGCATACCTCTTTGGAATTAGCACAGTACTTTTGTCTTTTAAGTCTGTTGCTGAAGTTTCATTGGGCCAAATCCCTTCACTTCTCTCGATAAGTCTATTGAATTAATATTTATTGTATCAGTTCAATGAGTATTGTCAATATTTATAATTTTCAGTTTTATAGCAAGTTCCACTTTATATTCCGTGTTCTATATCCTCTAACATTGCTTCGGCAGTAATTTTAGCACTGGTCAACACAATTGGCACACCTGCACCAGGGTGCGTACTTGCTCCTGCAAAGTATAAGTCTTTATAATCTCTTGATACATTTGGAGGTCTATAATAATTACTTTGTGTAAGTGTTGGCATAAGTCCGAATGCTGAGCCGAATTTGGCATTATAACGACTCTCAAAATCAAGCGGTGTAAATACTGTTTCAGATACAATATCTTGACGTATATCTTTAAGTGCCTCAATCGTTTCTAATTTGTTATAGATGACATCTTTCGCTTGTTCAACCATACTAGGATTGTTCCAGTCAATTTCACCTGTCTTCAACTCAGGGACTGGCATTAAGACATACATCCCTGTCTGATCTTTAGGCGCTAATGCTTCGTCTTCTACAGATGGGAAGTAAAGATATAATGATGGGTCATCAGGCATCTTACCACTAAAAATGTCATCAATATTGCCTCTAAAATCTTTAGCAAATACAACATTATGTACATGTAATTTATCACGTAATTGACGATTAATACCTGCATAAATTAAAAAAGCTGAACATGAATAGTCCATGTTATCTACTTTTTCAGGAGAATAGTTCTTTAAAGGTGAGTGCGCAGGCATTAAGTTTTGTGCCACATATGGAAAGTCAGCAGTACATAGCACTTTGTCAAAACGTCGAATATCATCATTAACACGTAGACCATCTGCACGTTTAAATTTAGGGTCAACAATGATTTCTTGTACATCTGCATTAAGTTCCACTTTAACACCATGGTCTTGACCAAGTTGTAGTAAACCTTGTGCTAAGCCTTACATACCGCCTTTTATATAATGAACGCCATGTACCATTTCATTCATTGGAAAAATAGAATAAATTGAAGGCCCTTGTTTAGGATCAATACCTATGTAGAACGTTTGAAATGCGAATAACTTACGTATTTTTTCATTGGATACATAATTATCTATTAATTGATTCGCATTATTAAATGTTTTTAATTTTAATCCACGATATAGCGTCACTGGGTTATAAAATTCACTTGCTTTACGGAATGTTCGTTCAAGGAAGTATTTGCGTGCCACTTCATATCGTTTATACACATCCGTTAAAAATTGCATAAAACCTTGAGTAGAACCTGGTTCTATCGCTTCTAACGTTTGACTAAGTTGTGATAAATCAGTTGATACACTCACTTTATCTTTATCAGAAAAATAAATATCCATAATATGTGTAAGTGGCTTCATATCAACGTAATCTTCAAAACGTTTGCCACTTTCTTCAAATACGGCTTTATAAACATCCGGTACCATCACTATGGTTGGTCCCATATCAAAAGTAAAGCCATCTTTCTTAAATTGGCTCATACGGCCACCAACTTGTTCATTCTTCTCAAATATTGTAACTTGATGATCTAAGCGGCTAATCGTGCTGCAGCTGCTAAGCCGGTAACACCAGCGCCTACTACTGCTATATTCATATATCTCACCTAATCTTTATATTTTTTCTTTAAATTGCGGTAGATTTTATGTTTTTTCCATTTAGATACGTACGCACGGTCTTTCAATGAGTAATCTGCTTTACGTACTTCGGTTAATATACCTCGATATACTTGGGCTGCTAACTCAATAATCATACGAGCTTCTTCGTTGTATACATTAAGATGATTTAAAACCATGTCATAGTTATTATCGGCTAGTGTAGCGTAGAATTCCCAAATTTTAATGTAATTGTCAGAGGGTTGATCACGTCCTATTTCATCAGCAATTGAAACATTAAATTCACTTAAACGCGCTTTACTAAAGTAAATACGTCCGTTACGATAATCTTCACCAACATCACGTAGTAT
The DNA here is from genome assembly GCF_001810405.1 of Staphylococcus sp. HMSC069D12. Classification (NCBI taxonomy): domain Bacteria; kingdom Bacillati; phylum Bacillota; class Bacilli; order Caryophanales; family Staphylococcaceae; genus Staphylococcus; species Staphylococcus sp. HMSC069D12. The sequence continues at coordinate 104,585 of NZ_KV801100.1, read as the reverse complement.
GTTCGTTAATTGAAGTGCCTCACCTAATTGCTTTCCATACTCATACGCTTCATCTGACGGTGGCGTTGCCAGTATTGGAATCAGTAATACGCCTACAGTTCCCGCAACACCATAACAATAATCTAGTAGACCACGATCTGTTTCAAACATTTCGAAATGCTGGTCTGCTTCAACCGTATCAATTAAGTCATAGAGGGCTTGGAAATTCATTTGGAAATGTGTAGCTGCATCAGCAAATGCCATCATAATGCGGTCATCACTTTCAAATATCGTTGTAGTTTGATGTTCAATAGCTTTAACATCACGGTTAATCTTATGTAGATATTCCACGTCTTGGTGTACATCGATACTATCATCAACGATTCTACAAACTGCATAAATCGCCCAGATTGCTCGTCGTTGTTGTTCTGGTAACATATCAAACGCATATGAGAAACTCTTAGAGTAATCTTTCATAATTTGATGACAATATTGATAATTTTCTTCTAATGTGCTCATGGAGAACCCCCTGCTAAATATTATTTAATACTAAATTGTCGTCCTTTCCATTTTACCTGTTTCGTGTAATGAATATGACGATATGAATTTATATAAATTAAAACAAAAACTAAAAACAATATTGGGTTGATAGATAAAAATAAAATTGAAAAACGTCCTACTCGACGATGTAAACGAATAAATTGTAATGTATATAAACTATATGATAACGCCATTCGCTTAAATGACAAAGTTTTCATAAATAAACTAAGTGTTAATCCGCTATGTGAGGTGATACTTCCCACCATACATAAGATAATTAACATCATGATATGAGGTTGTGTTGACGAAGCACCTACCGCTAAGTGTTTCGTCCATCCCTCTATCATTGTTTTAAATCCCGATTCATACATTCTAAAGCTAACAAATCCCTGACCTTCAAATTGTGTCACTGGCAAATGTCAACGATGAAACGCTTTTCCTAAAGAAAATCCTTCAATAATATGAGATGCAGCATTTTTATCTCCTTGTGTCAGGATATAATCGGATTTGTTCATGACTGTAACAGGTCCAAATGCTAATGACTCCCCTTTAGATTTAGATAAAGCTGAAAAACTATTTGTACCTACAACTGTCATAAGATTAAACATAGCCGATAAGTGTTCATAAGGTTTATAAACAACATGATACGTTTGAATACTCATTAATCCACGATATTGTTGTCGCGCATATGACTGAATAATTGCCTCTAGGGCGTGTTCATTATTCAATTCTACGTCCGCATCCATAAATACAAGAATATCTGACGCTGTATAAGAAGCACCTAGATAACATGCATATTACTTACCACCCCAGGTATTACTATTGTTGTCATACGTCACATTATACACTTTCGCGCCCATCTCTCGTGCTATCTCAGCTGTTCCATCATTTGAATCATCGTCCATGACTATATATTCAACTCTTATTGATTGCCGAGACAAACTTTTTAACAATTTGGGTAATCTCATTTCCTCGTTGCGCGCTGGTATAATCACACTTATTGATTGTGCTGTTTCGCCCTTATGTTTCCTATTAAAAGAGAGTAAATGACGACGATTATACATTAAATAACCACTGACTAATGATAGACCTGTACTTGCATGAAGAAGTGACTTTAATTTAGTCATAGTTGCATTACCTCTAATCTCTTGAAGCATTAGTAACTTTACTTTCAAGTACATTAATTTTATCCGCTACTTGTTGTCCGCTTAATGTCACCATCGGCATACCACCACCAGGATTAACTGATCCTCCTACAAAGAATAAGTTATCAAAGTATTGACTATGCTTAGGAAACTTGAATGCTTTATTTTTTTCTTATCTGAGACTACACCATAAATGGCACCTTTATTAGAGCCATACGTTTGTTCAATATCATGTGGCGTCCAAATATCTTCATATATAATATGTTGACGCAAATCTGTAAGCCCCATTTGCTCTAATTTATCCAAAACACGCTCTCGGAAGTCACGATATTGTTCCTCTGTAAACGGTTCGTCTTGAATGTAAGGAATATGTGGTAATACTTTTAAATTTTCATGTCCTTCTGGCGCTTGAGATGCATCCGATTTATTTGAATTAACAAGATAAATCGTTGGGTCTTGTGGCAATACTTTGTCATGAAACACTTCTCGATAATTACGCTTAGAATCATTTGAGAATAGGAAATTATGATGTGCCAATTGAGGGTATAATTTGTCTACTCCTAAATGCATCACATAGCCAGATGCTGCAGGTTCATAAACTTTCTCTAATTGCGCTATTTTTTTATTTAAAAAGTGCAGTAAGTCACGATATGTAGGTATCACTTCTCTATTAGAAACAATGTAATCTGCACTCACATGTAAACCATCATCTAATCTAACACCTGTAACATGATTAAAATACGTATCAATACTATGTATATCCGTACCGGTATGAATGGTTACGCCTTCTTCAATCGCTATTTGTTCCAATGCACGTGCAAGTTTATGAATACCACCTTTAACGTACCATAATCCTTGTTCATATTGCATGTGAATTAAAAGCGAAAGTACTGCTGGTGCATCATAAGAAGAAGAGCCAACATACTTTATAAAGTAGCCAAGCATATCTCTTAATTCTTGCTTCTCAACATAACGATTAATAGCTTGTTGCATTGTCGAGAAGTAATCCACACCTTTAAGCGAACACAATGGTCCATGGTATTTAATAATTTCAGAAACTGTATCTAGCCCTAGTGCAAAGTAGCCATTTTCCGTAAAACGATGTATTTTTTCTGCATGATTTAAAAATTGATGAAGTTGCTGAATATCGTCATTGGTAAGATAGGTATTGGCATTTAACATTTGAGACAAGTCTTCATATAAATCTATAACTTTACCATTAGTGAAGAAACTACGCCATTGCAAAGGTAATCGTTCAATAGTAACATAGTCTTTCATTTGCTTATCACTATAGTTAAACAAGTTTTCAAATATGTATGGCATCGTTAATATAGATGGACCTAAATCAAAACCGAATCCCTCTGTCTCTAAACGATTTACTTTCCCACCAATGTGGCTATTCTTCTCATAAAGCGAGACATCAAAGCCACTTTGAGCAAGACGAATAGCAGCTGATATCCCACCTAATCCTCCACCTATAATGATGATTTTCTTTTGCGACATGTACGTTCACCTCTTTTCATTCGTAGTTGATAGTAATGTTCTAACCTAGGACGATTATATCGTTGCGTGAGTATGATTGGTAAATTTGCCGAAATCACATAACACACATCAATGAATAGTATATATTTAGGCGCTTTTGATAAAAACAACAATCGGTATCATTGATAACCAATGAACAAGTTCTGCACGGCGCATTTCTAAAATCATAAAATGTATATCTTCCAATTTAAATGAAGCCAGTCGCCTTTTATATAGATACGGTAATTGAATTGAGCTGCTTCTGGAATGTAATGTTTCCATTTATTAATACGAAATAGTTTATTCCATAAAGCGCCTCTCTTTTCCCACGACCTTATTTTAAAAACTGATTCATATCTCACAAATAAAGAGGACGGGTATCGTAACATGATATTAGATAGCGATAATTGTACGGTTATCCAGAACACACTATGTATTAAACCTAGTTTTAATACTTTTCTTAATGTCATTGATATTCAACACTTTCAATTTGTATATTGTCATAGTATCTTCCCTATAATCGCGGTCGGTAAACGTTAAGCTACAGTGTCTATTAAAACACAAAAAAGAGGCCGACCTTAAAGTCGACCTCTTTCGTGATAACTCAATGTACTATCCAGTTACCTTAGTAAATCCTACCACCAACCGTTGTTAGCACGGAATGCAATTGCTGCATCTAATGAACCGTAACGGCTATTAGCGTAGTTAATCATACCTTTAGTTTGTGAAGCTACTGAACCAGTACCCCATGATTCCATAGTTTGACCTAAACCTCTGTAACCAGCTGGGTTAACTGCGTTAGGATTACCACCTGATTCAGGCATTACGATTGCGTTCCAAGCAGCTTCAGTACCACCATTAGCTAAGAATTGAGCTTTAACTGATCCACCAGTTGAAGCTGATGATGAAGTTGAAGCTGAGTATGAAGTAGTTTTTGGTGCAGATACTGCTTCAACGTTAGTGTTGCTTGCTTGTTGGTTTGAGCTTACTGATTGAGTTGAAGCTTCATTGCTGTAAGAAGCTGAGTAGTCAGTTGATTGAGCAGCTGGAGCAGCTTGTGTAGTTGCTACTGTGTCAGCTCCACCAACGTAAGTGTAATCCCAAGACCAAGATTGACCGTCTGAAGTGAAGTTGTATTTGAAACCATCTTTAACGAATGTGATGTTGTATGCACCAGCTTGTACTGGGTGAGCATTTAATTCAGATGGGTTGTTTTGAGCTAAGTTAGCTAATTGTGCATAGTTTGTAGTTGATTCAGATGCATGTGCACTGTTATCTGTAGTTAATGCATAACCTGTTACTCCTAAAGCTACTGCTAATGACGACGCGATTACTGTTTTTTTCATAATAAAAAATTCCTCCAAAAAAATTTAGTTTATATTTTCGTTTTGTTAAATTCTTAAGTTATTGTGTTTTGCTCTGTGTTTAACTTTTGACAATAAGTACTATATCATAAAAAAACGCCAATAGTATTACGCTTATCTTACAAAAAATTACAATGAACGACTTATTCTGTAACATTGAAATATTTATATTTCATTCTGTAATATTATTTTTTAAACAAATCGTTTAAAATTTCATTATGAAATGAGGTTTTACAATACTCTTTTAAGAAATTTACAACAATTTTACATATTCTGTAATATTACAAATTGCCGTTTTGTTACAATACCGTAATATTTCTAACAACTTAGAATATATTCAATTTATTTATATAACATAGAAAAACCAAGAAACGACTCTATCATTAACCGTTTCTTGGTTTATTAATCAACTCATTACAGTATAGTCTTATAAATTAATAATCCTTGACGCCCCATAATACTTTTTCGCATTTACGAATAATATACTTCATTATTTCTATTCTTGATGTTTTCTTATGATCTGCTGGTACGACTAGCCATGGTGCATGTGTTGTATTTGTTTTTTTAACCATGTCGTGGCTGGCTTCAACGTACAAATCCCACTTGTCACGATTACGCCAATCTTCATCAGTGATTTTCCATTGTTTATCTACATTATTTTGACGATCTTTAAAACGTTTAAGCTGTTCGTCTTTATCTAATGTCAGGAAGAATTTTAGGATGATCGCACCTTCATCGGTCCACATCTTTTCAAATGCGTTGATCTCATCATAGGCTCGTTGCCATTCATTCATTGTTGCAAATCCTTCAATTCGCTCTACTAATACACGTCCATACCAACTTCTATCAAACAATTCGATATGACCGCTTCTTGGCATATCCTTTGCAAAGCGCCATAAATAATGATGTTTCAATTCAACATCTGTAGGTGCGCTGATGCCATTAACTTCATAACCAGTAGGATCAAGCTTTTCTCTAATACGCTTAATATTACCACCTTTTCCTGCTGCATCCATTCCTTCAAATACAAGAATTAACGGAATTTTTCTATCATATAAAGCAAATTGTATTTCGCGCATACGTTTCTGCAGTTCAGTAATTAATGTTTTGTATTCTTCTTTAGAAACTTTTTCTACATCTTTATCAAACAGTTCAGTAGCAAAGTGCTCTGAGAATTCACCATCATAAACTTTATCCTTCGCATGATGTTTCGCTATGGCTTGTTCTAAACGTTCAATAATGTGTTCATACATCTTTTCAATCGCCATTTGGCGTTCTGTATAGTCAATAATCTTCCATTGTTTATCCTGTTTAATAAATTGATGCATGTCTTCTAAATACGTTTCTGTTGATAGTACACTTCCATACTCTTGAACTTTCCAACGCATCAGTGGATTTTCTTTTGTTTGTTTAATATGTTCTTGTCTTTTATCTTCATTGATTTCAATAAAGAACTTGATGATTTCATAATCATCCTCGATTAACATATCTTCAAAAGATGTAATTTGTTCTTTTAAAACATCATAATTTTTATATCTATCGTGTTTAATTTCGTTTTCTCTATAATCTAAATAATGAGAGTACCAGCTTCTAAAATAGACATTGATATCACCTTTTTTAGGTAATGTATTCCAATATTTTTGTAAAAACTGATAACGCAAATCATCCTTTTGTGGTGATTGTGTCGCAATAAAATGTGTATATTTGGCATCAAAATTGAGTAATAATTCATTTGAAAGTCGTGTTTTTCCAGAAGCAGGGACACCTTCAAATAGAATCATAATTGGAATACCTAATTCGTGTGTATGTCTTGTAAGTTCAGCTGTCTTTAGTGCTAATTTTTCGATCTTATTAGCCATTAACCATTCACCCTTTATGTAACGTATTATTTCATTTTTATTGTAACACTATTTATTTCATATTTTATCTTAATCTCTATATGTATTCTCATTTTCAAAAAAAGAATTGATAAAATGCGATAATCAACACTTTATCAATTCCTATTTAACAAATGGTTAACCCATAAATTTATATATGTCGTTTGTATAAAGATGTAATACTTTTCGGAAAATAATATCTAAAATGAATGCAGTCACTAATGGTACAACAAAGAATCCCAAAATAATGAGTAAGATACTTAATATTGCAGAATCTATATGTAAGAATTTAAAAGCACTAATTGGTCCAATCATCCCAATGAAACCAAATCCTGCAGACTCTTTAGTTCCTGCAATACCAATCAAGCTACCTGCAATTCCTGAAATTCCAGCAGTTATAAGAATTGGTAACATTATAATTGGATATTTCACCATGTTTGGCATCATCATTTTCACACCGCCGAAGAATATAGAAATTGGTACTGCAACTCGGTTCACTTTGCTTGTCCCAATAAGTAATACTGCTTCAGTAGCTGAAATACCAATAGATGCTGAACCTGCTGCAAGACCTGTAATCCCTATAGCAATAGCTATCGCAACAGTTGATAATGGTGAAATAATAATAAAACTAAAGACCATAGAAATAAGCATACACATCAATACAGGTTGTAGTTCTGTGAAGCTATTAACCATATTACCAATGCCAGTTGTAATCATATGTACGTATGGCAATATAAGTACACCAATTGTAGCGGATAAACCACCTACGATAGTTGGATACACAATCAGTGCCATGCTACCGACACGTTTTTCAATTAATAAAATAAATAATACAGCAATCGTTGCAGTAATCATCGTATTAATCAAGTCTCCGATGCCGGCAATTACCCAGGCACCATTCTTAAATTGTGCAGCCCCGCTTCCTACATAAGATGCACAAGCAACAACTGCAATTGCTAATGGTGTCCAAAGCAATAAGCGCTCCTATTAAAGCAGGTACTGTAAATTGCATTGCTTGTACGACATGTAACAATGTTCCAAAAAATGGGTGGTGATGCATGAACGCTTTAAAGATTTCTCCCAAAATGGCATTAGGTACTAATCCAACAACGATACCAATGGCTACGCCCGATAGCACTCTAAATGTAAAATCTTTAACGCCTATTTCTCTAAGTGTTGATGTCATATAAAAAACCTCCTATTGTTTAATCTGCACACTTAATATGTTGATCAGCCTACTTACTGATGATTGATGCCACATGTAAACAACTACTCACGTCAATCATTTGAATAAGTAATGATAGATTTTACTATATCATAAATTCTAAATTTTCAGAATATTATTTTTATTTTTTCTCAAAAAAGTAACATTTAACGATAATGATTGGATTCCAAAATTTACTTCTTGGTTAATAGGTATGAATTTTTAATACTATCTATTTTGTTTTTCATATCAGATATTAAATAAACTCTTTTCTTTTTCTGGTAGTTGATCAATAAATGATTGTGGATCTTCGGAATAATCATTGCCTATGCCATCCTTCATTCTTTGAAAATGTAAATGCGAGCCAGTTGTCTGTTCACCTGTATTACCAGATAAAGCAATCACATCTCCGGCTTTAACTTGTTGACCTTGAGTTACCTTGAAATCATTTAAATGCATATACCATTGATGATATCGGCCATTATCTTCAGAGATTTGTATCACTTTCCCACCTAAATCATCTTCAAATATTCTTGTGACAACACCATCTGTCGCTGCTAACACTTTTGTATCTTCAGGTAAGTCATAATCATTACCATAATGTTTGTCATTACCTTCAAACTCTAAACCATGATTATATGTGCCATAACCATGCGTCAAACGTCCATCACTATTCCAATCACCATATTGATTATCATCATTAAAAGACATTTGAGATGATTGCATATCAATTTCACGAATTAAATATGTTACGGAAACACCGATACCTACACATATCAGTATAGTCATAACTATTTTGATAAATTGTTTCAAACATCGCTCTCCTTTTTAATTCATTATTATTCTGTATATTATCAAACATCACGACAAGAAAGTGTATACTTTGCTTATAATCAGACTAATTGACTAGATAATAAACAAAATTGACTATTATAATAGTAGAAACTCATCTCATAATTAATTTTAACCATAATTAAATTAAAAATTTTATTAGGAAATTGAAGTTTGACTACTCCACAGTTTAGGTTGATAGTTACATATCATTGTAAGCGTGAACTTTGACAACCATCTCACTTCGACAGATAATTTAATGTAAGCTATAGGTCAACAAGGGAGGTGCCTATATTGACTACGACTAAAGTGGATCCTCGTATTATCAGAACAAAGAAGCTGCTGGTAGAAGCGTTTCAAGAGGTTTCCCGAGAGAAAAAGATGTCACAAATCACTGTTAAAGATATTACTGAACGTGCCACGGTCAACCGTGCTACTTTCTACGCACATTTTACAGATAAATATGATATTCTCAATTACACTTTATCCGAAACAATTTTGAAAGATTTAAATAATACATTATCCGTATCAGATATTATTAATGAAACTGTCATATCAAACCTATTTATTTCTATTGCTAATTATATGGTTGAAGTGCAAGACTCTTGCAAGATGAATAGTGAAACGTTTTGTAACCAAGCTCATCAACGTATTAATAATGAATTAGAAGATATTTTTACTATTATGCTTCGTAATAGCTACCCTGAACAGGATATTGACGTTCTCGTTAATAGTGCTAGTTTTCTAGCTTCAGGATTATGTGGTCTCGCTAGACATTGGCTCGATACCAGTTCGCTTACAGCAGAAGCTTTTATAGATAAAAATTTACCTTTCTTAATTCATCACATCACACACTTGTAATTAAACCTTTAAGGCGTTGCCTTAGAGGTTTTTTTATGGAAAAAGCTAATCTAATCAACAAATACTGAGCATTGTTGTCTAAGCAACAAATTTCATAAGCATGTATGTTGCATATTATTTAAATGGGGCGTATATTACATTTATACAACATGTGTTAGTTAGATAATAAGTGTTGTATAAATACTAAATGAAGTTAGGAGGTAAGGAGATGTCAGATATTGATGAACACGAGGGATTTAAACGTACGTTTAAAAATAATAAATTGACGCTAGGTTTATCCATACCGTTTGATAATAAACAACAAAACAATATTGATTTTGATGAGCAATTGAGACTCGCTCAAAAGGCAGAGTCTTTGGGATTTACAAGTTTGTCTGTGAGAGATAATCCATTGTATAGCCCTCATTTAGGCAACGTTACTACGAATTATGATCCATTCGTCTTTTTAACTTATCTGAGTGCCTTTACCTCAAAGATTGCACTGGGTACTGGTAGTACCGTAGCAACCTTACGACATCCCATTCATCTAGCTAAATCAGCTGCCTCACTTGATCTCATCTCCAATCAACGTTTATTACTCGGTATGGCTACCGGTGATCGCTCTTTTGAATTCCCTGCATTTAAAGTAGATGAAAATGAATTAACAGAACGTTATCAAACAACCATTCACTCACTAAGAGAACTGTGGCAATCACATTCTCCCAAAATCTCAAATTCAATTTTCGAATTATATGAAGATTCAGGGTTACAAGTATTGCCAAAACACCCTTCAATTCCAATGTTTGGTACCGGATATTCAAAACAATCAATGGCTTGGCTTCAAGAAAATATGGATGGTTGGCTATTTTACGCACAACCTTTTCAAGATCAAAAGAAATTAGTGCAAGCTTGGCATAGTGGTACCGACCGATTTAAACCGTTTATGAATATTCTAATGATTGATTTATCCCAAAATCCAAATGAAACCGTAAAACCGATTAAAGGTGGTTTCCGTACTGGACGTAAAAATTTATTACAAATATTAAAAGCTTATGAATCAATTAATACAAATCATATTATCTTAAGATTTACAAACGATGATCGTGATATCGAAGCATTAATAGAAGAAGTTGGTGTGCACATTGTTCCCCACTTCCCAGCGCATACAAATTAGGAGGAATAAATAATGAGAGAATTATTAGATAGAATTAATCAATTAGCAAATAAAGAAAAAGTTGAAAGTTTGAGTGTTGAAGAAAAACAAGAACAACATCAATTAAGACAAGAATATTTAGGTATGATTAGAGGTCAAGTACTTCATACTTTCTCAACGATGAAAGTTTTAGACCCACTTGGCCAAGACGTTACACCTGATAAAGTGTATGACTTAAGAGAAGAATACGGCAACATTCAAGAAAGTTAAAATCATATTATCAAGACTTAGGCTGCCCTTAAAGTTCCAACTTTGAGGGCAGCTTTTTTATGTCCATATTTTTGAGTAAAATTCTTAGTTGAATCACAGCTCATTTTGTTGAAACCCTTTCCTAGGGAAACTATAAAGTAGTTCTTTGATTTTAATAATTAAAACTACTTAATGAAGTGATTGCTCACTTATGTTCGTTTATGCGACTGATTTTCTATGCCACTCAACAAATATATTTCATAGTCTATCGTAGAATAGTTCGAGCCACAAATGTTTATTTATAAGATATATTCAGGTATAGAATCAAACATCATAACTTATCACGATAATAATTATGATATTATATAAAATAAATATATAATAATATATAAAACAACTAAGAAGGGGCATACCATGAATAAGGTTAAAAAAGGGTATTTATTTAATATTATTTCCGTAGCAATCCTGTCTTTAACCCCAATATTAAACAAACTTTCACTCACTGATTTATCAGCTATTAAAGCAAGTTTTTTTAATGCTTTGTTTTCAACTTTAATATTATTAATAACTGTATTACTCGATAAAAGTAAAATAAAAATCTATCATAACAAATTTATATGGCTCTTAGTTATTACTAATACAATAGGTATTTTACTCCAATATGTAAGTTTAAGTTTGTTAGATCCAGTTAGTGTTGGATTATTAGGAAGATTTTATATTATATTTGCGTTGTTTCTTTCAGTGCTCTTTCTAAATGAAACGTTGTGCAAAAACGATACCCTTCCTATAATTTTTGCTGTTATAGGTACATTCTTGATTACTCATTTTTCAGGTGATTTTAACAGTATATTAGGTGTGATTGTCGCCCTATCTTATACATTCTTTTTTGCGCTAACGAATATATTAGCTAAAAAGACCGTCAAAGACATTGATTCTAAAACCATCTTACTATACAATCGGGCGACTTCTACTTTGTTGCTTATGAAAGAGTTATACTTTGATTTAGCTGGAAAAGCCCTACCTTATCAGCTTCCAAATATTACTCAATGTGTAGACATGGATAAAATTATATATGGTTCAGATGCACCTTATACAACCGATCAAGTTGTTACGATGTTAGCTGATGAACTTGAAAGAACTGATTTATTATCACATCATGAACTTGAGAAAATGTTCTATGATAATGGCAAACAATTATTAAAAACAATTAAAGAAGATTAATAAGCTTGAGCGGCACGGGTATCACTGTACCTGTACCGCCCATGCTTATTTTTTATGCCAATATTTCATCCATTGATCGATTTACGCTACTAGCGTACATTCCACCAAATTTTAGTAAATGGACCATAAATAAATATAGTCTATAAAATTCTAAACGCTTACGAGCACCTTTTCCTGAAGGATAGTGCTTCTCATATTCGTCATAAAATTCTCGGGTAAATCCACCAAATACAGTAGTGATTCCTAAATCAAACTCCCTATCGCCATAAAACGGTGCAGGATCGAATAAAGCGGGGCTACCATCTGTTAAGAACATATAATTGCCACCCCATAAGTCTCCATGCAATAATGACGGTTTACTATTGTGATTTTCTAGTTCATTTACCATCACTGTGCGTACTTGTTCATAGACTTTATTATCTTCGTCATTCCATAATCCTTTCCCCATGAGTTCATCTCTCAAATGATCCATACGACGTTCGACAAAGATTTCAATCCACGAATCAGACCAAGTATTATCAAATGAAATATCTCCACCTTCATGAGGTAAATCAAATCCAAATTTGCCGTCAGATTGTTGCTGGCTATGCATTTTGGCTACTAATTGACCTAGTTCTCGTTGACTACCGGTCGTTCCCTCATCTAAGTAACTCAATATTAAGAAAGCATCACCATTAATTTCACCGCTATCAATCACATGTGGTGCTGTAACACCTGCTTCCTCAAAAGCGTTAAGTCCAGCAATTTCAGCAGCATAGAATGATTTATCACGATTGCGTTGAACTAATAAGAAATACACGTCATCTTCTGTAGTTACTTTGAATGCTTCGTTCACATCTCCACCACTCACCGGCTTAATATCTCGTATATGATTTAATGGTAATTGTTCTTGCCAATCTTTTTTCATGATGTTTCCTCCTTCGAATACATCTTCTCACTTTATTATTATATTTCCTGAAATAGGACTATTTAATCGTTAGCATATATATCCACATTTAAGTTGAGGCAAATTTTTAAACAGTTTCTAAATTAACTATGCAATTATTGTTGAACATGCTAGTCTTAGAGAGGAATGTTTTTTCAATGATATTAAATGAGGATAGTAAGCCTCAAATACAATGAAACAGGAGCATTAAAATGTATAAATTAATTAAACCACTATTATTTAAATTCGACCCTGAAAAAGCGCATGGCATGACCATTGATGCTTTAAAACTTGCCCAAAAACGCCCCTTTTTACTACCTATTATGCACAAAATCTTTAACTATGAAGATCCTTATTTAACACAAACAATTAAAGGTATCACATTTAACAACCCAGTTGGTTTAGCTGCTGGCTTTGACAAATCTTGCGAAGTACCTAAAGCACTTGAAAATATTGGCTTCGGTGCACTTGAATTAGGTGGCATTACACCTAAACCTCAAGATGGTAATCCAAAACCTCGCATGTATCGTCTAGTTGAAGATAATGCATTAATCAATCGTATGGGCTTTAATAATATTGGTATGAACAGAGCGTTATGGAATTTACGTCGCCATTCATACAATATCCCTGTTGGCTTAAATGTTGGTGTAAATAAAACGACACCTTATAATGAGCGTTATCAAGATTACATTAAAGTAATTGATACGTTTAAAGCTGATGTCTCATTTTTTACAGTTAACATAAGTTCACCAAATACTGAGAATTTACAAAGTTTCCATGATAAAGATGAATTTTCAATGTTATGCAAAGCTTTGAAAGAATTTAAAGCCAATACAGAAGTAAATGTCCCTATTTTCTTAAAATTAACTTCTGATTTAGAACTAGATGGTTTTAAAAATATTCTACCAGCAATCACTGAAACATTTGATGGTATGATTCTAGCGAATACAACTCGTAAGCGTGATGGTCTCACTTCTTCTAATAAAGTAGAAGATGGCGGATTAAGTGGACAACCCCTTTTCAAAAGAAATTTAGAGTTAGTGAAATGGGCATATCAACAAACAAATGGCGAATTCTTAATTATCGGCACAGGCGGTATATTTAGTGCTAAAGATGCCATTCAAATGATGCGAAATGGTGCATCTCTTGTTCAAATCTATTCTTCATTAGTTATTGAAGGTCCTGGTTTGACTAAGAAGATAAATAAAGACATCGCTGCTTACTTAAAGCAACATAATTATAGTAACGTGAGTGATATTATTGGATTAGACGCGAAATAATATAGCTTTACTTAATTATAAAAAGTACTATACTTAAGCCAAAGATAACAAGTTTACCGGAGGGGTATACGTATGACTGCAGAAGATAAACATACAAAACAAAATGCAGACCAACCGTCTAAAAGTAAAGAACAGCCATCAAATCAAAATGATAAAGTACAAAAAGATGACGATAATAGCATTGGTTACAATGGTGAAAAGAAAACTGCACTTGATCTTGAAATCGAACGTGAATTACTTGAAATGATGGAAAATGAAGATCCAGAACCTGAGAAGCAGAAAAAAGGTTTAAAAATTGCAGGTATCCTATCTGCATTTGTGATTGCCATTCTAGCCATTATACGTTTCATTAATCGAACAATATAAAATACGACTCCTAATTTGAAATGATTAAACTTCAAATTAGGAGTCATTTTCTCTAAAATTGTTGTAAAAAATCTTTAGCTTCTTGATTGATTTGTTTAAAATCAATACCTTGAGCCATCGCAGCGAAGACACATCCACAATAGCATTGTCGAAATATATGATAGTCATTACACATCTCTATTGAACGTTCATAGCCCTTATTTTTCTTGAAGTCACTCGGCAAGTAGCTCACGTCATATAAATGTTGTACTTCCATACCCAGTTCATTTATAAGTTGCGCATTCTTTTTAGGTGATAGTGTGAGTGCACTTCCAAAGTAATCATACCCGTATTTCACAGCAGCTTCAGCAACTAGCTCCAACCGCATTTCGAAACATGCCGTACAACGTAACCCTCCTTCTGATTCTTCAGTGAGGCCACGTGATTTTGCCATTTTCATAAATTCATGCGGTTTATATTCCGCTTCAATATATTTAACGTTCTTTCCGGTTCTCTCATTAAAATTATAAATAAATTGTTCCTGAACTTTTGCACGTCTTAAATATTCATTTTTAGGATGTATATTGGGATTCGCAAAATAAATTGCCACGTCAGCATACTCCGTTAAATATTCTAACGTATAAGTGCTACATGGCGCACAACAACTATGTAGTAAGATTTTAGGTCTTAAACCTTCCCTTTCCCATTGATTAATTAATTTTTTCAATACCTTATCGTAGTTAATTTTTTGATTCTTCATTTTAGCAATAATTGGATCAGCTTTTAACATAAAAAATGACTCCTTAAGCATTATATACATTTATTATATAATAATTAAGGAGTTGAATAATAGTTAATATTCTTTTTTTAGCATAATCATATAGTAAATAAACATGATACCGCCGAATAGCACACCAGAAATTGCACATTTGATTAATTGTTCTTTGAAGTTAAACCCATCATTAAAAATATAAGGGAAGATAATCCCCGTAATAATAAACATCACCGTTGCAAAATAAACGACGAAAAACGAGCATTTTATTGCAAGCTTTTTCCCCCATTGTTTGTATTCTTCAGCTGAATGAGCTTTTAACTCATCTAAACGGTTTCTTCTATTAATCCAAAGAGATACAAACGTTAAAATAACACTCAACGCTAATAAGCATATTGTTCCAAAATTCACTGTTTCTCTCTTCATATCAATAACCAAACTTATTGTACCTAAGATAACTATTGAAATATATGTCAATAAAAACATAACCGCTAACTTATGTTCAAGCACACCTTGCTCACGCTCATCACGACCTGTGGGATTTTGAGTGAACCAATTAAATAAATTTATCCATTTCTTAATCCCTCTCACCATATTCTTTAACAATTTTACCTTTACCAACGAAATAACTTACTACGCCGAAAATTAAAGCAGAAATAAAATTAAATGTTATGAAAAATCCTAATTCAATCTTTTGATCCGAAAAATATAGTCGCGTTAAATTAAGTAGGCTCATGATTACACCGAACAAAATACCACCGAAAATACTGCCTAACTTATGTTTCTTTAATAATCTTTGATATGCTTCTTTAGAATAAACTCGATTTTCATCTAAATTATTTTTTCGAATGCCCCTCGATAAGAAAATACTAGCAATAAAGAATAAAACAAATATACCGATGGTCGGTACATTAACACGTTGAACAACATAATCATTAATTAAACTTATAAAAGCTAAGATTAGTAAGCCTAAATAAGTGATAATAAATGTTGTAGTGACGTGTCCATATAATTCCTCTTTTTCACGTTCATCAAGTTCAGTCGTTGTACCGATGATTCGATTAATCATCTTATCTCTAAAATTAGTCATCCTCAACCACCTCAAGATTATTGATAACTCTTTATGTAAAATATAAACGACATCAGGATGAATGTCAAATATAGCCGACACACACATTGATTAATTTGCTTAACATCAAGTGTTATGCTAAAATATCTTTAATAAAAAACACCTAGCACGTTTGTGACTCGGTACTAGGTGTAAAAATAAAGGACATATTACTGACTTACAGGTAAGCCAATATGTACCTCCAATTTCTATTATTGGGCTAACGTTTTCTTAATTGCGACATAAGAAAACGTTATTTTTTATACTTTATTTCAAATATTAAAATAATTATATAACCCAAGATACATATAATGTCATTTAATGGGAGATGAACCATTATATCTATTGTCATCATGCTCTCCCCCTCTCTCCCAATTGGATTCATAGAGTTAGAGATACATAACAACGTAATAGGTTCCCTCATTTTTATGCGTTTCATTATACATCGTATACTATTATATAAAACTCAATAATATTTAATTCAACAATCTATAATAATCTTTTTAAAATTAAAAAGCTCCTAATCACTAATATCAGTAATTAGAAGCCATACATTATTTATTAATCTCTCTTTGTATAATTGTAGCTGGTCCATTATTAACAATATCATAAAAGTATTGAATTAAATCTTCTTTAGGGATGCGGTTACCATCCTCAACCCAATGTCTTAAGAACGATAATCCTGCACCTGAAACATAGCTCATAAAATATGAGAAAGGTATACCACTAATATCACCATCTAAATTAGTAAAACTATTTAAATAGTTCATTAGCAAGCCATATAATTTTTCATGCAATCTAGATTCCGTGCCTATTTTGAACATTAATTGATAAAACGTTATATTTTCTTCAATATGCGCAATAAGAAATTCCATTATATGTCTTAAGTCTTCTGTTGAGAACTTTCCACCACTACTCTTTTTACTCTCTTTACTAAAATTACGCACAATATCTACATGTTCATCTTCCATCTTATCTAGCAATTCAAATTTATCTAGATAATGCCTATAAAACGTACCACGATTGATATCAGCTAAATCAGAAATTAGTTGTACAGTAACATCATTAAAATCATACTTTTGTAATAAATCTATGAATGCTGTTTTAATCGCTTGTTGAGATTTTCTAATTCTACGATCCTAAGTCATTTGATAGACCTCACTTTAAATATTTGTTTTTGTACAATCTGGTACATTATTTAAAAAAGGTGAGTCATTAGCAGTTGTTGTTAAATGTAACGAAATTATCAAAGGTAATAGCACTCCTTTACCTAATATGAAAACAAGTTATGAACACGAAGATACTGTAAACAAAGGCAATCACCTTGTTTATACTGGTGGCGATTATGATTCACACCTAATTATTCCAGTAATTGAATAATTATTTAAAGTAAAACAAACATTAAACATTTTCCTTTTCTCAATACCTAAAAGCCAGTAAATGAATTATAAAATTCACTTACTGGCTTTTAAATTTATATATCATCTACCATTAATATTTATCTCAAGATATCATTAGAGCCAACGCCAAAATAATTGGTGTAAAATACCTAAATCATTATATCGATGAATGATAGTTGAACCAAATAAATGTAAGGCAAATCCAATAATTACAAAGAAAATCATTACACTATAGAAACTCGCAAAACGTAACGTATGATTTACACTATACTTTGAAATGAAATACACTGATGATGTTAAAAGTAAAATCACTGAAAAGGCAATCAATATACCACTGAAAATATACAACTCAAGGAAAAACACAATAAATCCCAAAAATAACATACTTACTGATAATGTATTAACTAATATATAATCAGATAAAACCTTTTTAAAGGAAATGCTTTCTACTATCATTAAGTGAATAACGGCGAATGTTACGATAAATAAAAACGCAAGTGCTAGCATAGTAGTTAATACAAATTTCAAGATAATTGTTGCAGTATCAACAAAATAACCATCAAATAAACTTGCTGAAAGTAGGTGTAAAAACATTCCCAATATAAGTAAACCAATAATGACTAATGATAATAGCAAAGTAATACTAAATGACTTATTCCCTTTCATCACTGCATCATGAGAAGTAAAAGCTTGTTTAAAAAATTGCTTACTTTCATTGAAGGTCGATTTTACCTTAATTGTAAATGGACCTTCAGCGTAGCGATGTTCATAAGACATATATCTATGTGCAAATTCACCACGATCGTACTCACTATGATTCTGTTCTCCATTAATTTGTTCTTGCTTAACAGCTGTAGAATGACTTGTAGATTGAATCTCCGAATTGAATGATTCTGTTGTTGATTGCGTTGATTGAGATAATGAACCATTTAATTCATTACCACAACTACCGCAATATTGATCTCCTTGTTGATATGTCTGACCACAATTTGGACATTGCATTAGGGCTCCCTCCATAAATATAAAATTCTAAGTTATTATACCATTATTTTATATTGTGTCATATATTATATTTTATAAATTAAAAAAAGAAAGATGAATTCATTGAGAATTCATCTTTCTTTTATAGGTATGATTATTAATTATTCAGCTTCTCTAATCTCTGCATCTACATCTGCATAATCAATTTCTGTTTCTGTAAATGTTTTATTATTAACTGGGAAATGTTGTTCGAATGTTTCGAAATTCTGTATTTCAACAGTTACATCGTCTACTTCAAAGTCTAATACATGA
This sequence comes from Staphylococcus sp. HMSC069D12, assembly GCF_001810405.1. NCBI lineage: Bacteria > Bacillati > Bacillota > Bacilli > Caryophanales > Staphylococcaceae > Staphylococcus > Staphylococcus sp. HMSC069D12. Next base: position 85,538 of record NZ_KV801100.1, on the reverse strand, counting down.
CCACCAAAGTTGCGATCATCATTAGCAAAGTGAATATGGAAGCCAGCTGATCCAATACCGTGGAATAATTCTGGAGTAAAGAATCCAATAATTGTTCCTTTAATATCTTCACGCGTTTCCTCTGGTTGTCTACGTGCTGAATCAATTAATCTAGTGTAAGGTGGTTCTTGTTTAGGCATCATTCGTACGTGCATTTTTTTAAACGTACCACTTATTTTCACTGCAGAGAATAAGTTATCACTTAACATATGTTCTTTAACTTCGTTTAACACTTTTTCAGAATCTTTATTTGAAGTTTGATATGTTTGATCTGCTTCAAAACGAGTAATTGTTGCATATGGCGTCATTTCATCACCATTTAGTTTCTTAAACTCCTTATGCTCGTTAGCATGGAATGCTTCACCATCTAAAAAGATAACCTCACCATTAGAACCTGTTAATGTAGCTAGTCCTGAATCACCATGTTCTAATAGTTCATCGATAGACGCAGTTCCTTCTAATAGACCTGCCATTAATGTACCTAAAGTACCATGTTGATATAATACGTGACTCATTGAATATTCACTCCTATGTTTGTTTGACTAATAATTAATTTAAAGAATCTGGTAATACATTCGTTGATAATTTGATATTGTCTTTATAATTCACTGGTATATCAATTAATACAGGGCCTTCAGTTGCATAGCCTTCTTTTAAAGCTGCTTCTAATTCTTCTTGATTAGTAACACGTAACCCTTTTGCACCGAATGATTCAGCATATTTCACATAATCAACTGGTCCAAATTCAACACCAGCTGAACGTTTATATTTCATTTCTTCTTGGAACTCTACCATATTATATTTACCATCATTCCAAATTAATTGGATGATGTTTAAATTTTTACGTACGGCTGTTTCTAAATCTTGACCTGAGAATAAGAAACCGCCATCTCCAGCTACTGACACAACTTGAGTATTTGGGCGCACTAATGCAGCTGCAATTGCCCAAGGTAAAGCAACACCAAGTGTTTGCATACCATTACTAAATAGTAAATGTCTTGGATTGTAACTTCTAAATTTACGTGCCATCCAAATATAATGACTACCTACGTCAACAGTAACAGTTGTATCGTCAGTTAGTGTTTTTTGCATTGTTTCAATAATTTCTAATGGATGCATTACGCCATCTTCATGTGTGTACTTAATACCTGTTGCTTCAATGACTTCTGCTCTCAAACGTTCTAAGTCATCTAAACGATTTTGATTAATAATAGGTTCATGCACATTTTCAGATAGGAGTTGAATTGTCCCTGCAATATTACCAATTAATTCTTTTTTAGGCCGTAAAAAGTTAGTGATTTCAGCCTGTACTTCATCAATAGCAATGATTTCTGTATCTAATTCTTTATTCCAGTTACTTGCTTCGTATTCAATTGGATCATAACCAATTGCAACAACTAAGTCAGCTTTTCTTAATAATTCGTCACCTACTTGGTTACGGAATAAACCGACTCTTCCAAAGAAGTGATTTTCTAATTCGCGGTTAAGTACACCGGCACCTTGGAATGTTTCAACAACTGGTAAATTTGATTTAGCAACTAATTTACGAATTGCTTCAGTTTCTTTCTCACTTGAACTTCTCATACCTACTAGCAACACTGGGAATTTCGCATGTTTTATAGCTTTGATAACGTCTTGAATGTCTTCTAAATTTGGAACACCTAGTTGGGGTTGTTCACATAAATCAATTGCATTAGATGTTACTGGAGACTCGATAACATCTTGTGGGATACTAATAAAGCTTGCACCATTTTTACCTGAAGTCGCTGTACGAATAGCGTTTGTCATTACCTCAGATAAAGACTCAGGATCTTGTACTTCTGCACTATATTTCGTAGATGATCTTAAAAGAGAAGCGTTATCTACTGCTTGATGCGTCATACGTAATAAATCGTTACGTTTAACTTGACCACCGATAGCTAACACTGGATCACCTTCTGAAGTCGCTGTTAATAATCCAGTTGTTAAGTTACTTACTCCAGGGCCACTTGTTACTAATGCTACACCCGGTTTACCAGTTAAACGACCGATACCTTGTGCCATCATGGCAGCATTTTGTTCGTGACGTGTCACAATAAGTTCTGGACCATCATCTTCAAGAGCATTAAAGAGATAGTCTATTTTAGCTCCTGGAATACCAAATACGTAATCTACATTATTATTTTTTAAAGTATCAATGACCATGTTTGCAGCAGAATAGTTTTCTTTAGTCATCTGAATTCATATCCTTTCAAGTTTCGTTTTAAATTTTAATATTAAAAAGAAGCCACTTACATGTCTATTTTTTAAGGGAAAAAGAGGGAAAGACTTAGTTACATGAGTTGTGGCTTCTTTATATTTAAAGTTACTTCATTATTTCATTGTTGCTAGTAATCTCAGTTAGGGATACATATTTAAATGCGAGATGGGAGTTTTCTATCTATGTCAATGGGTGTAATAAATCATAAAGTTTAGCACTACTATGCTAATACAATATAAGGGGATGGATTTACTACATGAAATAGAAGCATTTAAATATGATGTAACTTTATTACATAACTAATTATAGTATGCGCCGAACTATTAATAAAATACATATTTTCGATAGAACCTATTCCATAATGGAATAGGTCAACAAACTTTAATTTTTTAGTAAAATACCACTAAATAAAGGTCTAATTACTTGACTTATTGTGTATTTTTAGTATGTTATTCTCAGTCGAAAGACTACTTTTTATATTTTGTGGATAATTTTACTCTTTTTTGTTGTTTTTATTTCTTATTAATCTGTTATAATCAAATCTATCATTTAAAATTTCCTTGTTACACTCTGTCATTTTATAAAAAGTAAGAAAACTTAAAATTTTCAGAAATTTTAGACAAAAATTTAAAGTTTTGTGCTAGTATAATAAATATTCTAGAGATAACAAGCTAATCTTATAACTCAATATATTAGTAAGTGGAGGTTCATAATTATGGCCAGTTTTTTCAAAAATTTAACTCGAAAAGAAGATCCCACAATCTATCAAAATAAAGATGGTCATTTAAAACGTACATTACGCGTTCGAGATTTTCTTGCATTAGGTGTTGGTACGATTGTATCAACTGCAATTTTCACATTGCCTGGCGTTGTAGCGGCTGAACACGCAGGCCCTGCCGTTGCATTATCATTCTTACTTGCAGCGATTGTTGCAGGTTTAGTTGCCTTCTCATATGCCGAAATGGCATCAACAATGCCTTTCGCCGGTTCAGCTTATTCTTGGATTAACGTTTTATTTGGAGAATTTTCAGGTTGGGTCGCAGGTTGGGCACTTTTAGCTGAATACTTTATTGCCGTAGCCTTTGTAGCATCCGGATTCTCAGCCAATCTAAGAGGACTCATTTCGCCATTAGGTATTGTCTTACCTAAAGCATTATCGAATCCATTCGGAGCTGATGGTGGTGTCATTGATATCATCGCTGCTGTTGTAATCATTATTACAGCAATCATTTTATCACGTGGTATGTCTGAAACAGCACGTGTAGAAAACGTCTTAGTTATCTTAAAAGTATTTGCAATCGTATTATTCATTATCGTAGGTTTAACTGCTATCCAAGCATCAAACTATGTTCCGTTTATTCCAGAACATAAAGTGACTGAAAATGGTGATTTCGGTGGTTGGCAAGGTATTTATGCTGGGGTTTCTATGATATTCTTAGCTTACATTGGTTTCGACTCAATCGCTGCCAACTCTGCAGAAGCCATTAACCCACAAAGAACAATGCCTCGTGGTATTCTTGGTTCATTAGCTGTGGCATTAGTATTATTCGTAGGTGTAGCACTAGTATTGGTTGGTATGTTCCATTACTCTAGATATGCAGGTAATGCTGAACCTGTAGGTTGGGCACTTCGTCAAAGTGGCCACGGTATTATCGCCGCTGTCATCCAAGCTATTTCAGTAATCGGTATGTTCACTGCTTTAATTGGTATGATGTTAGCAGGATCACGTTTACTTTATTCATTTGGTCGTGATGGTTTATTACCATCTTGGTTATCAAAATTAAACCATAAACATTTACCAAACAGAGCACTTTTAATTCTAACAATTATCGGTGTATTAATTGGTTCAATGTTCCCATTCGCATTCTTAGCACAACTTATCTCTGCAGGAACATTAGTCGCATTTATGTTTGTGTCTCTTGCAATGTATCGTTTAAGAAAACGTGAAGGTAAAGATTTACCAGTACCATCGTTTAAAGTACCATTCTTCCCTGTATTACCAATAATCACATTTATTTTAGTATTACTTGTATTCTGGGGATTAAGTTTCGATGCTAAACTATATACTTTAATTTGGTTCGTAGTTGGTATCATCATCTATTTAAGTTATGGTGTTCGACACTCTAAGAAAAATGAAGAAGAAGACTACATTGTACCGAAAGATTAATTTAATCAAATAAACTAGAAGAGGCTGGGACATCATTCCCAGCCTCTTCTTTACGTATTACCAACCTTGACCATCAATATTATAGTTATCCAGTTGTCCATCTTGTAACGCTTGCAATGCATTCTCTATTGTATTTAACGCATAATCTAATTGTTCATACGTAATAACTAATGGAGGTTGGAAACGTAATACATTACCAGCTACTGCAATCAATACAAGACCATGATCAAAACAATAATTACATATTTTAAGTGCTTCTTCAGAAGCTCTCGTCTTAGCTTGTTTATTTGATACGATATCAATACCAATTGATAAACCTTTACCACGCACATCTCCAACGAAATCATAAGCATTCACCCATTGATCCATTCGCTTACGCACGTAAGCCCCTTTTTCAGAACTAGCAGTTAATAAATCTTCATCTTCAATCATACCCAATGTAGCTAAAGCCGCTTCACAACTTACAGGATTCGCACCAGTTGTAAATAGATGTGCCGGTGCCTCAAGTGTCTCTATGATTTCTTTACGCCCAATAATAGCTGACATCGGTAACCCACCTGCTAGTGATTTACCAAATGTAATTAAATCCGGTGTGAAATTAAAGTGATCAATTGAACTCCATGTCCCAGTTCGCCCTAACCCCTGTTGAATATCATCTACAGCAATTAGAATACCATGTTCACGGCATAACGTTTCTAATGCCTCAAAGTAACCATCTACAGGTTCTAATAGACCTCCGTCACCTTGGATTGTTTCTACAACAATACAAGCCACTTCTTCCGCTGGCACATATTTCGCAAACATTTCTTTTAATGGTGCAAGATACTCTTCAACTGTATTTGCATTTGGCTGCTCATACATCCCTCTATATTTATCAGGGAATGGAATATGATAAAATCCATTCAATAATGGCCCATAATGTTTGCGCATATTTAAACTAATGGCAGACATGGATAATGACCCAAATGTTGACCCATGATATGCATTTGTAAAACTAATAATGTAAGGGCGTCCCGTATAAGCTCTCGCAAATTTAATAATACCATCATTCGCATCAGACCCACTCAATCCAAACGTTACACGCTTTTCATAGTCACCTGGAGCAATTTTACATAGCTTTTTAGATAATTTCACTGCTGGTTCATGATACATATATGCTGGTGTATAATGAATAAATTTCTCAGCTTGTTTCTTAATCGCTTCGGTAACTGGTTTAGGTGCGTGTCCTACATTTTGTGAACTTGCACTTGATAATAAATCAATATATTCTTTACCATCCACATCTACTAGTGTCGCACCATAACCATGGTCAATGGCTAATGGATAGTATTTTATTCTCCCTGATGCGGCGAAGTATTTACCATCTTCATTAATTAATTCCTCTGCTTTACTCATATCGGCTCATCCTCCCAAGATAGACCATCCCTTTTGCTTCCCTCTATTTGAAAAGTTCTTCGGCCCTCTATATAAACACTATTTCAGTGATAATATTCAATATATTACTAATAATTGTCAGATTTGTAAATATTTTCTGAATAATCAAAAATAATTAAAGTTTGTAATTTTTGGTATTTATTATTTTCTTTTTAAAAAGAACCCACAAAGCAATTACTTTGCGGGTAGTTTAATATGGATAATTATTTACTTTCGTATGGAATTACGTCGTCTCCATACTCTTTCTTAATATAATCTTTAATTTCTTTCGATTGCATAACTTTTAATAATTCTTGGAACTTTTTATCTTTTTTATGTCCTTCTTGTACAGCAATAATATTGGCAAACGGAGATGATTTACCTTCCATAACAATTGCATCTTTAGAAGGTTTCAAACCATTATCGATGGCATAGTTAGAATTCATAATCACTGCTGCTCCTTCACCATTTTTATATGTCTTTGGTAAAAACTCAGCCCCTTGTTGATGATTGAATTTTAAATTCTTTTTATTTTCAGCGATATCTTCAAACTTAGCATCTTCAATTTTGACACCTTTTTTCAACTTAATGAGACCTTCATCTACAAAGAATGATAAAAATCGTCCCTCTTCCGCTGGATTATTTGAAACATAAATCGTTGAACCTTCAGGAATATCTTTTAGATTTTTATATTTTTTACTGTATACGCCCATTGGAGTTGTAAATACTTTACCTAATTCTTCTATTTTATATCCATGACTTTTCTTTTCAGCTTTTAAATAAGGTACATGTTGGAAGAAGTTGGCATCTACATCACCTTTATCTAATAATTTATTTGGCACTTTATAATCATTGACCTCTTTAACTTCTAAATCATAGCCTTTTTTCTTTAATTGTTCTTTAGCTTTCTTCAACACATCTCCATGGGGTGCAGGTGAAGCAGCAACCGTGATTTTTTTACTATCCTCTTTATCTTTGCCACATCCTGCCAATACAATAACTAAAACTAAAATACTTATCACACTTAACCATTTTTTCATGTATATCGACACCTCTTTTTTAATAATGATTCAATTACACTTCAACTCTTAAATAGTTAGAAGACATAAAAAAATACTTTCTATTATTTAAGAGAAAGTATCGATAGACTTTCTCTTATCTCTTAAAGTATTGTCTACTTTATGTGAATTAGCACCATTTCGTTAAACGACGGTTGCTGGGCTTCTTAGGGCACATCCCTCCACCACTCTTGATAAGAGTTAACAAGTTTTATTGAATTGATACCATATTAGCATTGGATTTTGTCTTGGTCAATATAATTTTTAAAATATTCTAAATTTTTAAAATGTGTGATTCATCTTGCCATAGGGAATAGCTTGTTAAACATACTTAAAGGATGGATATTTATGATACGATACGGCTACCACTTTCTTAGCGCATTGCTAATTAGCATTTTATTATTACTTATAATGTTTATTATGGATGTCGTAACACACACGACGCACCTAACCTTGTTATTGATCAATATCGATTTCATTGCTGACCCAAATCAAACACCATTGATTTTAGAACTATTGATTCATATTGTCATTGGATTTTTAATTTACATCACATTTCTATTTATTTATAAATTTTTCAAACCTTTTTACAAAATAAGTTATTTATTACTGATCATCATTTTTCTAATATTATATCCATCACTTATTATGTTGGCACAACGTCCATTTTTCCAATTTAGTTGGACAGAATATGGTTTATGGATAATTGCACATTTGATTTTCACTGTTTGTATGGCATGGTCTATCCCTTACTTTTCTAAAAAGAAATGGTAAGTTAGCATCTTTGAATTTTCTATAACGATTGTTTATATTCATAAAAACTTTAATATTGTAAATCTAACTTTACAAATATGTCATTCTTTAAGCTAATTTAAAGTTTCAATATGGTTTACTTTAAAGCCCTATTTTAATTAATTCTGAGTGTTACACTGAGTCTGTAAACGATAAATAATGAAATGGGGTTTTCATTGTGATGAAGGTTTCTCTATTTGCGTCAACACTTATTTCAAGTACAGTATTATTAACTGCGTTTAGCGGACATCAAGCTTTTGCTGCTGATATCGTTACTAAGAATAACGCACAAGAAGTTGCTTCAGAGGCGTTATCAAATAGTGGAGGTAATCCAGATTTACAAAACTTTGGAAAAGTAATCGACAAAGGGGGCTATTTTGAAATTAAAAGCCATAATAAAGCAAATGCTGGTTTAGGTGTTTATAGAGTTCATAAAAATGGCCAAGTCGAATATAAAAATGATAAATATAGTAACTTTAATCAACTTCAAAGTGGAGAAACACATGTTGAACACGGTATTGCAAATGCTGCTGAATTAGATGATCAAAAGGAAGAAATATCTAAAATTAATTCTGTAGATTGTGCGCGTGAATTAAATTCATATTATGTAGGTAACGTCAAATCCAACGAAGTGCCTTCGTCTCAATCAGTAAAAAAACAAGAAAACCATGATAGCACTAACTCTCAATCTTCATTACCTGAAACTGGTCATTCAGACAGTGAACAATCCACTCAATTATTAGGTAGCATTTTCTTATTACTAGGCGGTGCGTTAGTAGCTAAACAATCTCATAAAAAAATCTCATAGAAAAAAGCGAGATGACTTCAAAGTCATCTCGCTTTTTTATTATTGATTGCTGTTCCCATTCTCTTCATTACTATCTTTTTTATTGTCGTCTTTATTGTCTTGCTGTTTTGTATCTTGCTCTACACCTTCTGGGTCACGTTCTTTCGCGCTACCTTTTTTAGGATTATAGTTTGCACCTTCAGTATATTCGTTACCCGCATTCCATAGTAAGAACTCATTCACACCATTATCTTTTAAAGCCTGAACTTGTTCAGATACTGCTTTCGCATCATAATCAATATAATTACCATTACCTAAATATGATGCTGTGAAATCTTGAATCCATGGACGAGAAATTGGTTTTTTCTTACCAAGTGAATCTAGTAAACTGTTTTCTTTTTGAATGTATCGATTTACTGTTTTGTATGGTTCTGTATCCGGAGCATCTAATCCAAAGTCACCGTTACTCCAATGTGAAGGATAAATCATTGATGAAATCGCATCTACATTTTCAGACATTTTAGGGAAACTTTGACCAATGCCTGGTGCGTTTTTAACTAATGCAGAATAGCCAAATACGTCTGCCGATACGTTAACACCCATTGGTTTCAACTCTTTATTAGCATGTTCTAAGAATTTTGTAATTGTATCAACACGTTGATCACCTGAACTTAACTTGCTATTTTTGTAGTCACCCTTACTATAAGTTAAACTGTCTGCTTCATTTTCAAAGCCCTCTAGGAAACGTACATAGTCAAATTGAATGTCTTGGAATCCAGCTTTAGCTGCAGCTTTAGCGACAGTAATATCATAATCCCATACTTCCTTCATGAATGGGTTAACAAAGCTATCGCCTTTACCATTTGCCCAAACTGATCCATCACTTTCTTTAAATGACCATTCAGGATGTTCTTTTGCTAATTTACTGTCCTTAAATGTAACGATACGAGCAATTGGATAAATATTGTTATCATGCAATTTTTTCAACAATTTCTTACCATCTACAATATCTAATGTGTTCTTATCCACTTGTTTATTTCCCGTGTTAAGTTTCATTGTGATATTACCTTCATCATCTTTAACATCGATAACCATTGTATTTAATTTAGAATCTTTAATGAACTTAATTAATTCATCAATCTTATCGCCTTGTGTCGAATTGCTTGTGGCATAAATTCCCTTAACGCCATCTTTAGGGTAATCGACTTTATTCTCATTCTTGTTTTTGTCATTATTCTTTTTCAATTTCTCGCTTTGACTGTTAGTTTGTTCGTTCTTCTGGCTGTCCCCTTTTTGCCCGCTACTAGATGAATTATCACCATTACTGCACGCAGCGAGTAACAAAGCACTTGTTGTTAATACAGCAAATATTTTGTTCTTTTTCATTCCCTTAGCCTCCGAATATGCTTTATAAGTATAAATAGGTTCTCATTATTTAGAATAGTAAGCGATTTAAATAGTTTAATTATCCTAAATAAGAGAACCTAACTTTCTTATAGAATAGCATACTCTATGAACTATTAATCAATATGGCAAAATTTTATATAATAAATTATCTAATATTTGCATGTATTTAATTTTTAAAAATTAATGATACACTGATTATGTTACAAGAGTTCTGAGATGAGAATTGTCTATCACGCATAAAAATAGAGTGTACAGAAAATGATTACTTTTTCTATACACTCTAATTTTCGTATTAAACTAGTTATAAATTGTTAAATCTTTATATTCATCATCAAGGAGCTTTTTTAGTAGAACTTCAATATTATCTTCGCAATATTATCTTCGCAATAATAAAGTCCATCTTTTATATTTATTTCTGTATCTTTATCAGAATTCGTTAACCAAATGGTAGCCATATTAACATTTAATGCTCCCGTGATGTCATTTCTATAAGAATCTCCTATAAACAAGCACTCTTCAGGATTAACGTTTAGTCTAGACGTGACATTTAAAAATGCTTTAGGATCAGGCTTTTCGCAACCTATATTTTCAGATATAAAAATATTCTTTTCAAAAATTGATCTAATATCGAGATTATCAATTTTAGTGTTCTGTTCTTTAAGCTTTCCATTGGTAAGTATGGCGATGTTTACATTTTCTTTTAGTGACATAAGTAAATCATTCATTTTTCTATTAACAGTTATACTAGACAGTAGCTTAGTAAAAAAGGATTCGAAATACTCGTTGGCTTCTTCTCGAGAAATATTTATATCAAAATGCTGTAAAGTTTTAATTAGCCTTAACTCTCGTAATTCATCTAAGGTAATAACCCCTTCATCATGCTGTTTCCAAAAATATAAATCATATTTTTTAAATAATTTCATAAAGTCACTATAATCTATATCTTTAAATAACGTATACGCTTCAAACGTATCTTTATTCGCTTTTATCCATAACTTATTAAAAGAAAATAGCGTATTATCTAAATCAAAAATAACCAATTTAACTTTTTTAATCATTACTCACACGCCTTTTTAAATGAATGAAGGTTAAAAAACTCCCTACCTTTAAAATAAAAGATAACATAAAACGAACTATTATTCACTTTTAATATAAATAGTTCGTTTTATACCAGGTTTTTATATCGTTAATAATAAGAAATTATGTTAAATATTTGTAGGTATTTTTTAACTAATGACCATCTTGATGATTATGTTATATGTTTTTGAGACGTGAATTACTTATAATCCATTTAATATGACCTTGCGTTTTCAGTTGTTGTAACTTGATGAATTCATTATTATTTTCAGGAAATTGCCACACATATTTTATAAATTCAAAACTAATTGTATTTGGATTACCCCCAATGCGATGTCGTTTCAAATTGTGAATAATCACCCTTTTTATGACACGGTAAATACACTTCCATCTAGGTTCTTTTAACCATATAACGACAGTTGCTCTCTTCAACCTTAAAGATAGTGTGTCCGAATAATTGCCATCAATAATCCAAGTATTTTTAGCAATAATTTGATTAAGCTGTTCAATTAATTCTTCTTGACTAATCATCGTTTTGTTATCAATCCAATTGATGTTATCCATGTGATATAAAGGTATGCCATACGTTTTATGTAAATGATGAGCTAATGTCGATTTACCAGAGCCTGGACTTCCAATAATTAAAATACGTTTTTCCATTTTCCCTCACTTAATAAGATTAATTAACTTTATTATCGCTAAATGCGTCTAATTTATGAAACTATAAACTGTAAAATATGAATTTTCAATAAATATAAGTTTTATAACTTGAGAATGAGCTTTATTTTTATCATAATAAATATGAAAGTTAATTAAAGGAGTGGAAAGAGTAATGAATAAAGAACAATTAGAAAAAATGACAAATGGGAAAGGTTTTATCGCAGCATTAGACCAAAGTGGCGGTAGTACTCCTAAAGCATTAAAAGAGTATGGTGTAAACGAGGACGAATATAGCAATGATGACGAAATGTTCCAACTTGTGCACGATATGCGTACTAGAGTTGTAACTTCACCTTCATTCTCTCCAGACAAAATTTTAGGTGCTATCCTTTTCGAACAAACTATGGATCGTGAAGTTGAAGGCAAATACACTGGTGACTACTTAGCAGACAAAGGTGTTGTACCTTTCTTAAAAGTCGACAAAGGTTTAGCTGAACAACAAAACGGTGTTCAATTAATGAAACCTATCGATGATTTAGACGATACTTTAGACCGTGCGGTTGAACGTCATATCTTCGGTACTAAAATGCGTTCTAATATCTTAGAATTAAATGAACAAGGTATTAAAGATGTTGTTGAACAACAATTTGAATTCGCTAAAAAAATCATCGCTAAAGGTTTAGTACCAATCATTGAACCTGAAGTTAACATTAACGCTAAAGATAAAGCTGAAATTGAAGAAGTATTAAAAGCTGAAATTAAAAAAGGCTTAAATGCTTTAAACGATGATCAATTAGTAATGTTAAAATTAACTATCCCAACTAAAGCTAACTTATACAAAGAATTAGCAGATCATCCAAATGTTGTACGCGTGGTTGTATTATCAGGTGGTTACAGCAGAGACGAAGCTAACAAATTATTGAAAGACAATGATGAATTAATCGCAAGCTTCTCACGTGCATTAGCAAGTGACTTACGCGCTAGCCAATCACAAGAAGAATTTGATAAAGCATTAGGTGACGCAGTAGATTCAATCTACGACGCATCAGTAAATAAAAACTAAGGTGCGAAGAAAAGCGTTCAGATCGTGAGCAATAACGAGCTATGAGCAAAAATCGCTCTTTGATTTTAGCGATTAGCGTATTATTATCGAACGACCTGCTTTTCGTAGCCCGTTTATCACCAGGTGCGAAAGTGAGCGTTTAGGTTTTGAGCAGAATCGAAAAGTGAGCAAAACTGTTCTTCAAGTTTTGTCGAACTTTGAGTATTTCTGCCGAAAAACCTGCTCACTGCAGCCCGTTTATCATTCCGGCGAAGTGCTCTACAACTTCACTCGAATATTTAAAAGCCGACTGGTTATTTCAACCAGCCGGCTTTTCTAATATTTATTATTTATAGAAACGTTCTAATTTTTGTTTAGTTTCCTCAATAAATACATTTAATTCTTTTTGTTTTTCTTCATCTTGTAATGCGCTTTGACTTGCTTTCATAAATCCATGGAATAATCCTTGTAATTGTTCACGAGATGCTTTCATTTGTTCAAAATGATCCATTCCTTATCTTATATCTTGCATATGTCTTCTAAACATTATTAAAATCACCTTTTCTTTTATATTTAATTAATCACTTTTTCGATATATCGTTATAAGTAAAGCGATATATCGAAATAATTTTAATGAAAATAAATACTACCCCAACAAACTCTGTCAGAATAGTATTTACGATTATTATTCATTATTAAATTCTTCGTTTGTGAGTTGATCGAGATTACCGAATAACGGTTTCCACTCTTCAATGGTATAATTCGAAATCAATCCCTTATACCAAAATGGATCTTTTTCAAGTAATGTCATTAAGACGTTTCGATTTTTAACTTTAAATATTAAATAAGCTTCCTTCTTATCTTTCCGCGCATTCACTGTAGGACCAGAAACGATTAAATGTCCTTGTTTGATTAATTTCTTCAAATATAAAACATGTGGAACAACATACTTTTTCCATCTTTTTAAATCAGTGCGTTCAAATTTTACGAGGTAGTGTTTCATCGAATGTCTCCTCTAAACGTGAATCAATACTTTACCAAATTTACCCCCAGTGATAACAGGTATGGTATTGCCATATTTATCTCGTAAATAGTGTTCTACGTTTGCAAGTTGCTGTTCATCTAGTTCCACTTCTACTTCTTTTAACCATTGTGGCAATTGTTGCATCACATCTTCAATTGGTTTGTCATTATGTTGAGTATGGCGTTCGATTAATGTTTCATAAGTATAATCATTAAAGTATAACAACTGTAATAAATAACACATATCCGCCGTCATAGGTTGACTTTCTTCATCTAAAAATGCCACGACTTCATCGACAATTGAGTTTTCCTTAGGTCCTGCAATTAAACTGACATAAACATATTTCTGTGCAATATCGATTGCCTTGCTAACCGCTTCCCACGTCGTCACTGCTGGACACATTGACGCAAAACTAATTCATGCTGCCCTAATTCTTCTAGCCGAGCATCTTCAAACGATTGATTTAATGTTTTAAGTGCTACACCGTAATGATTTGCATTATTTTTTAACATGTCATGTAAAATTGGCGATGCTTCCAACGCTGTAACTTTAGCACCTTATTTAGCAAACGGGACACTAAACACTCCTGACGCAACCCCTATGTCTAATACACTTAAATTACTAAATCGACCTGTTTGTTGCTCAATCCAATTCATAATCCATTTCGTACGTTGCTGGCTTTCTTCAGTAAAAGAATTTTTATTAAAGTTTTCTGCCCACTTTTCAAAACCTGGTGCCGATGGATTACCTAAACCTGCACGTTTCATCCTTTTATCCTGAGTATTAGGGTCAGCTTCCCACGCTTTCTCCCAATATTGATTACTAAATCTATCTTTTGTCATAAGTAATCTCCTTTTTATTTGATACCCTCATCTTAACCACTCTTGTATAGTTCATAAACTAATGCACATTCTCATTAAAAAAAGCTTTCAACCAATCCAAAGCAAGTTAGCTACGCTTTGAAAATGATTGAAAGCTTATGTTGTATTCTGTTATTCCTAATAATTTCAAAAGTTACAGTTTATATATTGATTTTCTTACTGAAGGTGAAGCGCCGCAATTGGATCTCAATCCAAATGATCCTTGTATGCGTCATGATTTGACCATTTACACTAATAAAGGGATAGCATTCGATTATTCGAAGATTGTTTACCATTATGAATATGCTAACTTCTTTATCCCTATAGAAAGTTAGAAAAAGAGTCGCTTAAGCTATAAACTCTCAAGCGACTCTTATTTATTAAAACATCTTACTTAGCGTCTTCATAGTATCCTAATTCAAGATCTTTAGACGTTTGACGACGTATTTTTCTCATTAATTCAACATCTTCAATTAATGATTGACCGTATGAGGGAATCATTTCTTTAATTTTAGCATTCCATTGGCCGATTTGTTCTGGGAAGTTTTTCTCAAGAACTTCTAAAGCTACTGATACTGAAGTTGATGCCCCTGGTGATTCACCAAGTAAAGCAATTACTGAATGGTCTTCAGAGTTAACCACTTCTGTACCGAATTGAATAAATCCTTTACCTTCTTTTTCAGTGTCTTTAATTACTTGTACACGTTTACCTGCTGTGTATAATTCCCAATCTTCATCACGAGCTTCAGGGTAGAATGTACGTAAGTGGTTCATACAGCCCTCTTTAGTCATGATAATTTGATCAAATGAATATTTAATCAATGGTAAGTTTTTAACTGCAGCAGCTAACATCGTTGTAATATTATAAGGTTTAATAGATTTAAATAAATCTAAGTTTGAGCCATTTTTAAGGAATTTAGGTCCAACGTTCGCAAATGGTCCAAATAATAAAGTACGTTTACCTTCGATGTAACGTGCATCAAGGTGAGGTACTGTCATTGGTGGTGTGCCTGGTGGTTCTTTACCATATACTTTCGCATCATGTGCTTCAATCACTTGTGGATTAGTACATGTTAAGAATTGACCAGTAATAGGGAATCCACCTAAATGTTTACTTTCAGGGATACCTGTTTTTTGTAGTAATGGAATTGCAGCACCGCCTGCACCAATGAATACATAGTCAGTAACTTCTTCAAATACGTTACCAGTTTTAAGATCTTTGATTTTAACTTGCCATTTACCATTTGATAAACGTTCAAAGTCAAGTACTTGGTGACTATATTTAACTTCAACATGCTCGTCTAATTCTAAGTGACGTGACATTTTACGTGTTAATTCACCAAAGTTAACGTCAGTACCTTCGTCGATTTTACTAGCGGCCATTTTGCCGTCATCAACGCGACCTTGCATCATTAATGGAATCCATTTTCTCATTACTTCAATGTCTTCAGTATATTCGATGTTATCGAACATTGGTGATTGTTTCATTGCTTCGTAACGTTTCTTCAAGAATTCTTTATTGTTAACGCCTCTAACAAAACTAATGTGTGGAAGAGGATTAATAAATTCTCTTGGATTCTCGATATGTCCTGCTTTCACTAAGTGACTCCAGAACTGTTTTGAAATTTCAAATTCTTCGTTGATTTCTTTCGCTTTATCAATGTCAATTGAACCATCAGGTTGTTGAACAGTATAGTTCAATTCACAAAGTGCAGCATGACCAGTACCAGCGTTATGGCGTTCATTAGAACTTTCTAGACCTGGTCGATCCATACGTTCATAAAGCTTGATATTCCAATTAGGCTCAAGCTCATTTAACATAGAACCAAATGTTGTACTTAAGACACCCGCACCAATTAAAATGACGTCTTTTGATTCTGACATGGTTGTACACCTCTCCAAATTTATTAGTTAACAACTAAAAAGTTATTACTTACTATTCTTTCTCCCTAATATAAAGTAATATCTTTTCATATTAAGATTGTTAAGCCTTTCATTTCTATGTTAAAACAAATATGGTAAATTGTAAATCGGAGAACCTTAATTAAAATTATTTTTTTATATAAAATTGAAAGCATTAACGCTACCTAATTTTAAAATAAAAACACTTAGTTACAAATATGCAACTAAGTGTTTTTATTTATCGACTTTCTACTATCTAAACTGCAATCAAAGACTTCTTTCTTCTTGCAATTACAATTTAGGTTGTAAAAATTTCTCAATATAGAATGCTGACTCTTCAATCGATTTATATTCCGTATTGATAACAGTCGCATTTAATTTCTTAAAGACTTCCTCAGCATATACAAGTTCTTTCTTAATACGATCCAAGTTATTGTATCGTGATTCACTAGATAAACCTAACGTTTCCGCACGATTCTTTCGTATGTTTGCAATATACTGTGGACTCGCAGTTAATCCAAATACTTTTAACCCTTTTTGTTTATAAACATTATCAGGAATTTCAATTTCAGGTACCAATGGAATATTAGCTATTTTATAACCTTTGTTAGCTAAATACATACTTAATGGTGTTTTAGATGTTCGTGACACACCAACAATTAATGCATCCGCTTCACCTATATCAGTAAAATGTTTACCATCATCGTATTTAACAGAGTATTCAATCGCTTCAATACGCTTGAAATATTCATCATTTAATTTACGTAACGCACCGCTCTCCATAAGCGGTTGACTGTGTGTTATCTTCTTAATAATGCTGATTAAATCAGACATGTAGTCAACATAAGGAATATCATGTTCATGTGCAAATTGATGTCCCAATGCATTAAAGGATTCACTTACTAACGTCGTCGCTACAATCGCATGTTGTTCACGTGCTAAATTTAAAATATTTAAGAATTCCTCTTCATCTTTAATATATGGAAATTTCTTAATTTCAACATTATGCAAATCAGGGAATTGTGTTAATGTTGCATGAATCATTCGTTGTGCTGTTTCGCCAATGGAATCTGATACGATAAATAACTTTAGAATTTGTTCATTTGATTGAGTTTCGTTCACTTTACTGCTCGCTTTCCTCCGCTTGACTCTGAGCTGTTGCTAAAATTGCACCTGGAACTCGGAATGGTGAGCATGAAACATAGTCTATCGCTAATTGATTGAAACGACGAATAGACTTAGCATCTCCACCTAATTCACCACATACACCGATTTTGATTTTCGGATTTACTTTTTTAGCTTGTTCAACTGCAATTTCGATTAATTTTCCGACACCGTCTCTATCTAACGTTTGGAATGGGTCAAGCTTCAATATATTACTTTCAGTATACACATTTATAAATTTACCTGCATCATCTCTTGAGAAACCAAATGTCAATTGCGTTAAATCATTTGTACCGAAACTAAAGAAATCACAATGTTTTGCTAATTCATCTGCTACTAAACATGCGCGCGGTGTTTCAATCATTGTACCAATTAAATATGGTACGCTGTCACCTTGTTCATCCTCTAATTGTTCAATGGTTTTAACCAATTTCTCTTTAAGCGTTGTGAATTCTTCCACAGTTGATACTAGCGGAATCATAATTTCAGGTTTACATGTTATACCCTCTTTTTTAAGTTTTAATACGCTTCCCATAATCGCTTCAACTTGCATTTCATATAACTCAGGGTATGTGATTGCAAGTCTACAACCACGATGTCCTAGCATTGGATTCACTTCATGAAGATCTACAATGCGTTTATTCAATACTTCTTTAGGAATGTTGAGTTGTCGTGCTACATTTTCAACATCTTCATCAGAATTAGGTAAAAACTCATGTAAAGGTGGATCAAGCAAACGGACAATTGTAGGACGCTCTCCAGATAATCGGAATATTGCTTCAAAGTCTTCTACTTGATACTTACGAATATTATTCAAAGCTTCTACTCGTTGTTCATATGAAGATGAAAGAATAAATCGTCGCATTTCAACTAAACGTTCCGATCCGAAGAACATATGCTCCGTACGAACTAAACCAATACCTTTAGAACCAAAGTCATAACCCGCTTTAATATCTTGAGGCGTCTCTGCGTTCATTCGAACATTCAAGCGTGCAATATCCTCTGACCATTCCATAAATTGAGTGAACTCTTCACTGTGTTCAGCACTGACTGTTTCAATCTCACCTATGTAGATGTCACCTTTAGTACCATCAACTGAAATTGTATCGCCTTCATGAAGTTCCCCACCATCATAGCAAACTGTCTTTGCTACAGTATTGATTTCTAAATCCGAACAACCTGTCACACAACATTTACCCATACCACGAGCTACAACTGCTGCGTGAGATGTCATACCTCCGTGTGTTGTTACGATTGCTTCACTCGCAATCATACCTTCTATATCTTCAGGAGACGTTTCCGGACGCATTAAGATAACTTTCTTACCTGCATCAACTTGTGCCTTAGCATCTTCAGCTGAAAATACAATTTGCCCTGTAGCTGCCCCTGGACTTGCAGGTAAACCTATTTTTGAAATTTCAGTTGCTTGTTTTAATGCTTTTTCATCAAAATTAGGATGTAATAATTGGTCGATTGATTTCACATCAACATTTGACATCGCTTCTTCTTTTTTAATGACACCTTCATCTACTAAATCTACTGCTATTTTAATTGCTGCACGTGCCGTACGTTTACCATTACGAGTTTGTAATAAGTATAACTTTCCATTTTCAATTGTAAATTCAATATCTTGCATATCTTTATAATGCTGTTCAAGTTGTTTCGTTACTTCAACAAATTCTCGATGTACGTCAGGCATTTGATCGTGTAAAGTTGAAATGTCTTTTGGTGTACGAATACCAGCTACGACATCTTCACCCTGTGCATTTAATAAATATTCACCAAATAATTTATTTTCTCCGCTCACAGGATTACGAGTAAATGCAACACCTGTTCCACTATTATTACCACTATTACCAAATACCATTTCTTGGATATTAACAGCAGTACCTATGTCATGTGGAATATCATTTAAATCACGATAAATTCGTGCACGGTCATTATCCCAAGACTTAAAGACCGCTTCGATTGCTTCTTCTAATTGTTTCAAAGGTTCTTGAGGGAACGGTTTATAAACTTCTTCCATATAAATGTCTTTGAAACGTTCACAAATTTCTTGTAAACCTTCAGCTGTAATTGCAGCGTCATTTTCAAAGTTGTGACGTTGTTTATAATCTTCAAAATATGTATCAAATGCTTGCATCGGAACGTTGTATACCACTTCACCGAACATTTGTAGTAAGCGACGGTAACAGTCATATGCAAAGCGAGCATCACCTGTTTTATCTGCAAGTTTCTTTACGTTATCGTCATTTAATCCCAAGTTAAGAATTGTATCCATCATACCAGGCATCGATATTTTTGCACCGCTTCGTACAGATACAAGTAATAAGTTAGCATCTGATGAGAATGCTTTCCCAGTTCTCTCTGAAAAGTCAACAAGATGATCAATTAATTGTGTTTTTACATCAGTTGATAATGATTTGCCTTGTCTTAAGTATTCAATACAAGCGGCAGTTGTTATTGTAAAACCGTCTGGCACAGGTAAACCTAAACGTTTCATTTCAGATAGGTTAGCACCTTTACCTCCAAGTAAATCTTTCATCGATTTTTGTCCTTCATCAAAAGCATAAATATATTTCGTCATTATAATGTCACCTCAATTAATTATTATGTCATACTAATTATTATTGAGTATGTCATAAAATCGAAATAAATACAATTAAAAACATCACATTTAGTTTCAATATTTATAAAAAAGACACAATTAAAGCATAAAACGGCCTTATAAGAATAACTAAAAGTCTGTTTTGCACGCTTTAATTGT
Source organism: Staphylococcus sp. HMSC069D12 (assembly GCF_001810405.1). Classification (NCBI taxonomy): domain Bacteria; kingdom Bacillati; phylum Bacillota; class Bacilli; order Caryophanales; family Staphylococcaceae; genus Staphylococcus; species Staphylococcus sp. HMSC069D12. The sequence continues at coordinate 65,140 of NZ_KV801100.1, read as the reverse complement.
GTCATACTATTTATATATTATTCAGTTTAAGTGATATGATTTTGAAAATAATTAGTCGCAAATGTCTTAAATGACCACGCTACTTCTGTAAAGTAATGAGATTTTTTATAAGCTAAACCAATCTCCCTATAACAATGTTCATTGTTAATAGGTATTGCTACAATTTGCTTATCCAAATTTCTTAAGGCTTGTTTAGGTGTGAATGAGATGCCTATATTCATAGGTACTAGTTTTAAGATAGCGCTCGAATCCTCAACCTCTACTTGATAATTAGGAACAATCCCTTCTTGTTTTAAAATGTGATCTATCGTATCTCGAAAACCATAACCTTCAATTTGACCTATCAATCGTTCATCTTTAATTTGTGTTAATTCAAGAGAAGTACATTGAGAGAGAGGATGTTCTTTACTAACAGTTAAATAAATATCATCTTGTATGATAGGTTCCCAACTAATATCGCGATGTTCAATTTTAAAAGATGATATAGCAAAATCTACTTCGTTATTTAAAATCAAATGAGGTGCCCGTTCAGATATTGCTTGATATTGCTTAATTTTAATATTGGGATGTCGTGACACGTAATTTTGAATGAGTAATGGCATGACATGTGGAAATGTTACTGCAAAAGTAATTTGACCACTTCCGATACCTGTTAATTCTTTGATTATACGTTCACCTTCATTTAATTCCCTAAATGCACTATCGATATAATTCAGCATTAATTCACCCTATCGGTTTAAGTAGATATGTCTATCTTTCCGGTCAAATAATGCCACACCAAACTCATCTTCAATTGATGTAATCGCCTTACTAAGTGCTGGTTGAGAAATATTCAGTCGCTTTGCTGCCTCTGTAATATTATTCATATTAGCTACCACTTTAAAATATTTGAGCTTTATAATCTCCAAACGCTACACCTCAAACCATAACTTTAAGTTATAAAAATATAATTATTATGCATTATACATTATATATTTCCGATGATACCATCAAATTGTGATGAGACTATTTTTGAAAAGAGGATTATTATGAGACTAGAAAACAAAGTAGCTTTAATTACTGATTCAGGTGATGGCATGGGCTTCGAAACTGCTAAGCGTTTTGTTGAAGAGGGTGCAACAGTTACCATTTCAGACCTTAAAGAAGATGTAGTCAATCAAGCGGGTTGACACACTTTCTAAAGAAACTAATCAAAAGGTATATGGTTATGTTTTAGACGTTTCTAAAGAAGCTAGTATTGATGAAACATTTACACATATTAAGCGTGATATTGGTCAATTAGACATACTCATTAATTGTGCGGGTATAACTGGTGCAGATAAAACGACAGACCAACTCACTGAAGAAGAATGGGATCAAGTATTTGCAATCGATGTAAAAGGCGTATTCTTCTGTACTAAACATGCTGTACCACTCTCACGTGAAAACGGTGGCGGTTCAACCATCAACTTCTCATCTATCTTAGGTTTAGTGGGTACAGATGAACTCGCACCATACGCAGCTGCTAAAGGTGATGTTACAAATATGACACGACAAGATGCCATCAGCTTTTGTAAAAATCACATTCGTGTTAACTCTGTACATCCAGGTACAATATTAACACCTTTAGTGAAAAAAACTCGATGCAGAAATAGAAGGTGGTTTAGAGTCCTATACTGCTAAAATGTCTGAACGCCATCCTATTGGCTATTTAGGTGAACCTGTAGACGTTGCCAATGCAGTATTATTCTTAGCAAGTGATGAAGCTCGATTTATTACAGGTGCGACATTAACTGTAGACGGTGGATATACTGCAAGATAATATGCTTCATCAATTGGTATCGATTACTCAATCAAATACAAACTGATACACAAAAATAACACCTCGTTAGATGACCAAAGCATTTAACGAGGTGTCTTTTATACATTGAAATCGATATTATTTAAATCCATTTTCTTTATTATATTTCTCACGTTCAGCATCGCGTAATTCAACACGACGGATTTTACCTGAATTTGTTTTAGGTAATGAGTCTACAAATTCAATTGCACGTGGGTATTTATATGGTGCTACTTCATTCTTCGCAAAAGTTTGTAATTCTTTAACAAGGTCATCATTACCTTGATAATTATCTTGTAAAATAACGAATGCTTTAACAATGTTGCCTCGAATTTCATGAGGACTTGCTACAACAGCACATTCTTTAACGACCGGGTGATTTGTTAAGGCATCTTCAACTTCAAACGGTCCAATTGTATAGCCTGAACTGATGATAATATCATCTCGTCGACCTTCAAACCAGAAATAGCCATCTTCATCTATATGCGCTAAGTCTCCAGTAATGTAATAGTCACCTGCTTGAGCTGCTTTCGTACGTTCTTCATCTTTATAATAACCTTTAAACAAACCAGGGAAATCAAGTGGCAAAGCAATATTTCCTTTAACATTTGTTTCAACCGGTTGTCCTTCATCATCAACAATAGTAACACGGCTACCTGGGATTTCTTTACCCATTGAACCTGGTCGTGATTTAGTGTCTTTTAGGAACCCGATTAATAAAGTACTCTCTGTTTGTCCATAACCATCACGCACCGTTAAATTAAAGTTACTACGGAATTGTTCTACAACTTCACGGTTTAATGGCTCTCCTGCTGATACAGCACTGTGAAGGTGTTCTAAGTTATATTCTTGTAAATTGTCTAATTTCGCCATCATACGATATTCTGTTGGTGTACAACATAAGACATTGATTTCAAAGCCTTGTAGTAATTCAAGATAACGAGAAGGGTTGAATTTACCATTATAAACAAATGCTGTTGCGCCTGAACCCATAATTGATAAGAACGGACTCCATACCCATTTTTGCCAACCTGGTGCAGCTGTCGCCCACACTAAGTCGTCTTCTTTAATACATAACCAATGTTCCGGCGCCATTTTCATGTGTGCAAAGCCCCAACCATGAGAATGTGTAACAGCCTTAGGATTTCCTGTCGTTCCAGATGTATATGATAAGATGGCTAAATCGTCTCTTGAAGTTTTTTCAATATCTAACGTATCACTTTGTGATGTTTTTTCATCTTCAATATTAATCCAGTCCGTTTCGTGTCCGTCAATAATAAATTTCGTTAATGCGTCATACTCTTTAACGCCTTTGAACTCTTCAATAAAATCAGATTTAGCAATTACTGCTTTAATCTCACCATGTGTAATTCGATATTGTAAATCTTTAGTTCTTAGCATTTCTGAACTAGGAATAATCGCAATACCCAGTTTTAATGCAGCAAGATATAGTTCATATGTCATAATTGCTCTCGGCATCATGATTAATACTTTATCACCTTTTTTAAGTCCGTGATTTAATAAGACATGTCCCACTTTATTGGCATTTTTAATTAATTCTGAATATGTCACTGTAATTGGTTCGTCTACCCCATTTTCATAAATTAGGGCTTTCTTCGATGTATTAGAAGCATGTTTCTCTATTTCTGAAACAATATTGTAAGTCTCTGGTGCTAATAAACTTGAATTATCCATTACTATACTCCCTTTCAGTTCGACCTTATTTATTATCTTATCAAACGCTTTAGTCTGATGAAATCAAAATAATTTATGTAAACGTTTTTACAATTTGGTTTGAAATTGAAAAAGATTAAGCACATATGTCGATAACAATGACATTGGCTTAATCTTTATATCTGTACTAGAAAATATGACTTAAATCTAATTTTGACTCTAAACCAGATAGCTCAATACGCACATTATAAGATAAATCACGATTAACAATGTTGCGATCAACACCACGTTCAGTGCCTCTATGTTTATGGGTTTGACTATATTCATTAGAATTCTGCCAATCATAAAATGCCTGACGTTCTTCCCATAAAGTTAAAATAATATAGTGTCGTCTTGCTACTTGTGGACGTAAAAATCTTAAAGCTTTAAATCCTGGAACATTTTGTAAGTATTTAGGACGTTCTAAGAATTTCTTCTCGAATTCATCTTCCATACCTTCATTAATAAATAAATGATTTAACACACAAAAAGAATCATTTGATAAATCATCAATCACTTCTAACACATCATATTGATGTTCATCATTATTTTTCTTTATTGAAATCGTGTTATCGCTTTTTTCTTCTACTACATAAGTTTTGTAACTATCATTTAAAATCATGATTCTTATCCTTCATTTCTAAACTAGCACTGAGCTACTATTAAATTTGTATATCTATATGCGTTCTGTCATTATAATTGGCTTTGTTCATAAAGCGAGATAGAACGCTTTACGATTTCTAAAAATTCGTGGTCCAATTTTGTAATTTTCGTAAAATAACTAAGTATGTTATCAGAAACTCGTTCGTACTTAGGAAAATGCTGATCTTGGTTAATCCGATGTGCAAGTTCTCCTAAAGGGGTTTGGTCACCAATAAATCCTTGCATAAATTCGTAAAAACTCATTATCTCACCCCAGTGTTTAGATATACGCTAATACTATCATGATACATAGCTTTACACTAGTACTGGAAAGACAACAATTTCTGAAGTTTTGTTGGCTAAGGTTGAGATAAGCATTTTTTATTTAGAATTTAAGTAATCTAACACAACTGCACCCACAGCTTCTGCTGCGACTAACATACTTTTCTCATCAATTTTAAATTTAGGATGATGATGAGGATACGCTTTTCCATCTTGAGGCGCAGCACCTGAATAAATAAATGTGCTTGGCAATGTTTTAGCATAAAATGCGAAATCTTCTGATGGCGGTTGTGCTTCACATTCTTCTACCCCTTTTACATCATCTAAATCAGCTTTTTTAATAGTTTCTGCAACATAATTTGTAAAATCAGGGTCATTATATAATGCTGGATAGTCTTTACTAAACTCAAAGTCACATTTAACACCAAATGTTACTTCAAGACCTTTGACCATTTGTTGTAATTCGTCAGCAATTTTATCACGTGTAGCATCAGTTAATGCACGCACATCACCTTCAAGCTCGATTTTATCTTTAATGACATTAAATTGACCTTTACCATCAAATGAGCCAATTGTTACAACACCTGTTTCAAACGGGTTAAGGCGACGTGAAACGATTGTTTGTGCAGTAGTAACAAAGTTAGCACCAGCGACAATCGCATCGTTTGCTGTATGAGGTGATGAACCATGACCACCTTCACCTTGTATCGTTAACTTAAAGTATGAGCGTCCTGTTTGAACATTTTCAGGACGATAAAACACTTTACCCGGTTCCATATTTGTCATTACATGTGTACCTAGAACATGATCGACTCCATCTAGCACACCATCTTCAATCATGCCTTTGGCACCGCCTGGAGGCATTTCTTCAGCTGGTTGGTGAATAACAATCACTTTACCATTAAATTGATCTTTCATTTCAATTAACGTTTCAGCTAATATTAACATATACGCGGTATGCGCATCATGACCACATGCATGCATCACACCATCATTTTTAGACGCAAATGACAATCCAGTATCTTCTTGGATTGGTAAAGCATCAAAGTCTGCTCTAATCGCAATTGTTTTTCCAGGATTACCGCTATCGATAGTCACTTTCACACCATTTTCACCGACATTTGTTTTAACTTCACAATCTTTGTCTTTATAGAAATCAGCAATATATTTAGGTGTTTCTGATTCTTGGAATGATAATTCTGGATGTTCATGTAAGTGTCTACGAATTTCAATCATCTTTTCTTCTTTCTCTTGTAGACGTTTTACTAGTTCTTTCATCATTATATCCACTCCTTTTTCCTCATTATATGCTTTTCTCTTTTAACAATGTTGTGTCACGGTTTCATATGTTCCAAACATGATTAAATGTTACATCCATTTTATAGTCTGCTTTTCCCGAAAAAAAGAAGCATATGCAAGCTTTGATAAATGCTTGTATACGCCTCTGTAAAATGATTATCGTTAATTATTTAGATTGTTGTTTAGGAACCGATTCAAAATGAAAATAAATATTCTTATCTTCAATGTAATGAGAAAAATAATTATTAGACAGTCGGAGCGACATATAAATTACATCTGAATCTTCTAAAATCAAAAAGTTTTGATAGCTATTGATTAATATTAAATCTCCAACATGATAGTGCTTATTTTGATTTTCACATTGACATGTGACGTTACCTTTTAAAATTAAATTAAGTGATAAATAATCAGAGGCTATATCATCCTTCTTAGTGTCAAACGTGATTTCATAATTAGTATTCAAGAGGTATTCATCCGCCCTTCTCAATCACTTCTTTCTATCTATAATATCAAACTTTGATGACTAAGAAGGTTTTAATAACGTGATATTGTTCTGAATGTTTAAAATCAAAAGTTAAATAGAAAAGGGGGAGTGAGTCAGAATTCATTTTGAATTCATTGTCCCACTCCCCCTTCAGGGATAACTAGAACTAATAAAAGCTTAATTTAAACGCCTTCTCAATTCAGTCAGCTACTGCAAATTTGTAAAGTAACATTGATTTATTAATTATACTGGTTCTAGATTATTAATATAGTATTTTATAATTAGTGTTGGTAATATGGATCAAATTCCATTGCGCCAGCGTTTTCATCGCTTACGCCATGTTTATAATAATCTACATATTGCGGTTCCAATGGTTTCTTACCACGGATGATATCTGCTGCTTTTTCAGCAAGCATTAAAACTGGTGCATGAATATTACCGTTTGTTGTACGAGGCATAGCCGAAGCGTCAACAACACGTAAATTTTCCATACCGTGAACTTTCATTGTTAATGGGTCAACAACAGACATTGGATCTGAGGCAGGTCCCATTTTAGCACTACAAGATGGATGCAATGCTGTTTCACCATCTCTACGTACCCAATCCAAGATTTCTTCGTCTGTTTGTACTGATGGTCCTGGTGAAATTTCACCACCATTAAATGGATCCATTGCTTTTTGTGCTAATATATTTCTGGCTACTCGAATAGCTTCTACCCACTCTTGTTCGTCTTCTTTAGTTGAAAGGTAATTAAAGACAATACTTGGTTTTTCAAACGGGTCTTTTGATTTAATTTTCAAGCTACCACGTGAATTGGAATACATAGGACCTACGTGAACTTGGTAACCATGTGCTACTGGTGCTTTTTGTCCATCATATCTTACAGCAATTGGTAAGAAGTGGAACATTAAGTTAGGGTATGCAACTTGATTATTTGATCTTACGAAAGCACCACCTTCAAAGTGATTTGATGCTGCTGCACCTTTACGCGCGAATATCCATTGTAAACCAATCCATGGCATACGTTTAACATCTAAGCTAGGTTGAAGTGACACAGGCTCTTTACATTCGTGTTGAATATATACTTCTAAGTGGTCCTCGAAGTTTTCACCAACACCTGGTAAATGCATACGTGGTTCTATACCTTTAGATTTCAAGAATTCTGCGTCACCAATGCCTGATAATTGTAATAATTGAGGCGTGTTGAACGCTCCACCAGATAAGATAACTTCACCAGCCTCAACAGTATGATATCTACCATTACGTTTAAATGTTACCCCTGTTGCTTTGTTACCATCAAAATGAATTTTAGTGACAAATGCACGAGTCTTAACAGTTAAGTTTTTACGTTTCATTGCTGGGTGTAAGTAAGCTCTTGATGCTGAAACACGACGACCATTATGCACTTGGCTATCAAACGGTCCAAACCCTTCTTGTCTATATCCGTTCACATCTTTTGTTTTATGGTAACCTGCTTCTACACCGGCATCAAAGAATGATTTGAATAAAGGATTTGTTGCAGGTCCACGTTTTAATTTAATTGGACCGTGATGTCCTCTGAATTGATCAAATGGTGTAGCACCGTATGTTTTCTCTAGACGTTTAAAGTATGGTAAACAATGTGCGTAGTCCCATGATTCCATACCTTCTGGTTCAGCCCATCCTTCATAGTCCATTGGATTCCCTCTTTGGTAAATCATACCATTAATTGAACTAGAGCCACCAAGCACTTTACCACGTGCATGGTCTACTTTACGTCCCATATGCGGTTCTTCTTCCGTTTGATAAATCCAATCGTAAAAACGATTACCTGATGGGAACATTAATGCTGCTGGCATTTGAATGAATAAATCCCAAGGATAGTCACTACGTCCTGCCTCTAACACTAATACCTCTTTATCTTTATCTTCTGTTAAACGATTACCTAATACTGATCCTGCACTACCGCCACCAATAATGACGTAATCATATGAATTCTTTTTACTCATTATAAATTCGTCCTCCCTTAAATTGATTATTATGTCTTTTTATTTCATGTTTTAAGTTCGATACGTACAACTTTATAACTCAAATAAATAGAGTCGCATAGTTAATCAATATAACGACTCTAAAGTTCTAGCATGGACTTGTTATTTACTAAAGAAGTTGACTGGTTCTGGGTTTGTGTTAGTTAAGATGTGTTTACTAGTTAAGTACTCTTCCAAGCCTTCTTTACCTAGTTCACGTCCAATACCTGATTGTTTATAGCCACCCCAAGGTGCCTGTGCAAAGTATGGATGGAAATCATTAATCCAAACTGTACCAAGTTTTAATTTATTAGCTACACGTTGTGCTTTACCGATATCTTTAGTGAATACTGCACCGGCTAAACCATAAATAGAATCATTAGCTAATTTAATTGCTTCTTCTTCACTATCAAATCCTTCAATTGTCACAACTGGTCCAAAGACTTCTTCTTGAACGATACGCATTGAAGTATCACAATCTGTAATCACTGTTGGTTCAAAGAACAAACCAGCTTGTAAATCTTCTCGTTCTGGACGTTTACCACCAATCGCGATTGTAGCGCCTTCTTCTTTTGCAATTTCCATGTAACCTTCAATCTTATTGCGATGTTCCGTAGAAATCACTGGTCCCATTTCTGTATCATCATCGAAACCATTACCAAGTTTAATTTTGCCGACACGATCGATTAATGCCTTTTCAAAGTCAGCTTTAATATCGTTGTGTACTAATATACGTGAACCTGCCGAACATACTTGACCTGCGTGGAAGTAACCACCATTTAACGCTTGATCTACTGCAACTTCAAAGTCAGCATCATCAAAAATGATATTAGGGTTCTTTCCACCAAGTTCTAAAGCGATGTTAGTTACATGATTGGCCGCATTCTTCATGATATGTTTACCTGTTTCAATTCCGCCTGTGAATGAAACTAAGTCTACTTCTTCATGACCTGATAACGTATCTCCAATTTCCTCACCGCTACTTAATACTAAGTTGATAACGCCTTTAGGGAAGCCAACTTCCTCCATTAATTCGAATACACGAATGGTAGTTAATGGCGTAATTTCACTTGGTTTCATAACGAGTGAACATCCTGTTGCTAAAGCTGGTGCGATCTTCCATGAAGCTTGAAGTAACGGATAGTTCCAAGGTGTGATTTGAGTAACTACACCTACAGGTTCTTTAACTACTTTACTCTCAGTGTTAGGAATTGGTGAATTTATCATTTCACCACCATCTTTATCTGCTAAACCTGCAAAGTAAGTAAATACATTAGCTATATCATCCATATCCGCATATGATTCTTCTAACGTTTTACCAGTATCTAAAGTTTCTAATTTGGCTAATTCATCACGGTTTTCTGTTATTTTATCCGCAATTGCTTTTACTTTTTTACCTCTGACTTCACTTGTTTCTAGTGACCACTCGGCATCTTCAAATGCGCGACGTGCTGCAAGTATTGCTCTTTCTGCATCTTCAGCAGTACCTTCTGCAACCGTAAAGATAACTTCTTGGTTATAAGGATTAATAATATCTCTTGTATTTTTATTTGAACTTTCTACCCATTCACCATCGATATATTGACGATTAGACAATTTCTCTACAAGTTCCATCAAACGACCTCCGTTAAGTTTGTTAAATTTTTATTTAACGAATTTTACAAAACTAGGTTATCACACTTTTTACAGTCTTGCAAACGACACATATCTGCACATTTTTTACATAAACTTGAAATTTTAGTATCAAAAGTGCTAATAATGAATATGCGATTTTGAAACTTTTCATCAAACACTTTATAATGATTTAGAATCGAAAAAATAAACATCATCGTTTATTTCTCTTTTGAAAAATTACTAAGTAACAATGGAGGTGCACTATGGCACGTTCAACGAATTATGATCAAAAAATTGAAGAAGCAAAAGACCTTGTGATTAACTCAATCGGTGAAACGATGGATTTGTACGGTACGAATCGTAGCGTTGGCAATTTATACGGCACAATGGTCTTCGAAGGAAGCATGACGCTTGATGAGATGCGTGAGCATTTACAAATGAGCAAACCTAGCATGAGTGCTGGTGTCAAGAAATTACAAGAATTCGACATCGTAAAACAACAATTTACGCGTGGTAGCAGAAAACAACATTTCATTGCAGAAAAAAACTTCTTCCATTTTTTCCGAAATTTCTTTACACAAAAGTGGGAACGTGAAGTTGATACTAATTTAGAAGCGGTCGAAAAAGCACAATTACTGTTAGACGAAACATTAAAAAATGCTGACTTAGACGAACATGCTAAAGCAGAAGTCGATAAAATCCAAGCTCAATTAGACCACACAAAGCAATATTGTAAATGGTTAGAAAACTTAAGTAATGCCATTGAAAGTGGACAGATATTCGAACATTACCCAATTCCAGAAAAAGAAGATATTTAAAAAAGCTAGCAGATTTTCTAAAGTGTAAAACTTTGAAGAATCTGCTAGCTCTTTTTTATTTATAAGTTGTCATCATCATCTGATTTTTCTTTAACTTGCACAATACGTAATGAACGTCTCTCAATTTCTTTATGTTTATCCGCTCTTGTCTCCAGTTTAATCCGATCTGTATTAAGCGTAATAATAAACGATATCATCATAAAAATAAATATGACAATTAACGGTACACTCGCCAGTAAGGATGCTGTTTTTAATACTTCTAGCGCACGTTCACCACCAACTAACATAAGAGAGAACGGTAAAAGACATAACGCAAATGCCCAGAATAGACGGTTAGCCTTTAATGGTTCTCCAACAACTTTTTTCTGAGATGCGGCAGCTAAAATATATGAACCTGAATCAAATGTTGTCGCCAAGAATAAGAAAGCAGAAATCAAGAACAATACAACAATTAATGATGAGAATGGTAATTGATGCATTACTTGAATAATCGTTGCTTCAGTGCCGTGTGTATTTAAAAAGTTAATCACATTAAATTCACCTGTAATTTGTAAATACACAGCATAGTTTCCAAATATACCAAAGAACAATAGACAGCCTAGTGTACCATAAATAATAGTACCTAGAATGACTTCTTTAAGACGACGTCCTTTTGAAATACGTGCGATGAATAGACCGATAAACGGTGCATATACTAACCACCATGACCAATAGAATATTGTCCAGTCTTGTGGGAAATTCGTTTCTTTACGTCCCTTAATGCCACCAAAAGGTTCCATCCAAGTGGCCATATGGAAGAAATCTCTCAACATATTACCAAAGCTTGTAATCGTTGTTTCCATAATAAATACAGTAGGCCCAACAATAAATACAAAGCCTAATAATAAGAATGATAGCCATACGTTAACATCACTTAATTTTTGAATTCCCTTTTTCAAGCCAGAATACGAACTGACTGCGAATACTACTGTGATTGTTAATAAAATGATTGAACGCACAACCATATTCTCTCCATCGATTCCTGTAAGTTTCTCTATACCAGCAGAAATCATTGGCACTCCAAGAGCAAGTGATGTTGCTGCGCCTCCTAGTAAACCAAAAATAAATAATATATCCACTAATTTCCCTAAGAATTTATCCGTTTGTCCTTTTAAAACTGGACGACATGCTTGACTGATTTTATAAATTGGTTGTTTCTTAACAAATACTAAATAACCAATAGGTAACGCTGGCAACACATAGATTGCCCAAGCGATTGGTCCCCAATGGAACATCCCATATTGTGTTGCATATGTAAGTGCTTCATCAGACATCGCTTTCGCACCATTCGGTGGTATTTGATAATAGAATGCCCACTCAATGACACCCCAATATAAAATATCCGATCCAATACCTGCACAGAAGAGCATAGATGCCCAACTAAAGTTATTGAATTCTGGTCTATCAGTCGCCTTTCCAAGTGTTACATTGCCATAACGACCGAATGCAATATATAGTACAAAGAATAGAATGATTAATCCCATAAATAAATACACGGATCCAATTGAATTGGAAATTGCGCTATTGATATCGGTAATTACTTTTTCACTAGCTTTAGGAAATACCATCATCGGTGTAACAGCTACAAGTAATACGATTACCGTCCCTATAAAAGTCGGCCAATCCATAATTTTTTCTCGTTTCAATTATGTTCCTCCTCAAAATTGTTGTTTCGATAAAAATTAAAAACCACTTTCTTGTCACGGTTTATTCACATAATGACGATATCTAAAATTAAATAAAAATGCAAATTCCATTCAAATTATACTTTTCTGTTTATTGAATAAATATATATTTCAGACATATTTTAAAGCTTTAAAAATTGCCATAACAACAGTGTTAAATTTAAACTTAACGTATTTAACAAATTTTATATTGCATTAATTTCGCATAATAATACTGTTATTATGAATTTATATTTATTTGAATTCTTTTAAAATACCTGTTCATTTTCAAAAGAAAAGACCACTAAACTTTGAGTATTTACCCAAAATTAGTGGCCTTACAATCTATAATCCCAATAAAAATTTAATTAGAAATCCAACCACGATCGATACACCAATCGCAAAGAATCCTGGAATAATAAAACTTGTTGCACGTGTGCGTCCAGTCTCATCTAGATTAACTGCAAATAATAATGTTGGCTGTGCTGGAATGACGAAATTGACATTAAGCGTTTGGACCATTGCAATGAAATACATTGGTGGAATACCCATACTCATGACAATCGGCACCATAATGGAGGCTGTTGCAGTTTGCGAGATAACGATCATTGCTACTATGGCAACTAAGACAATGACTAGCCAAGGTATAGATTGAATTGTTTGTCCAATATCGTCTTGTATAATTTTTAAATTTTGCGGCGCATTAAATACAGTAGCACCTAACCAACCTGGGCCAAGTACTGCAAAGAGTGCACCAATAGCTGATTGCGCAATATTAGATGACAATATATCACTCGTGTTAATCTTCATCATTAATAAATTGATTGCGACACTCAAATACATAAAGAATTGGACGATTTCCGTCATAGTTACTTTAACTTGTTCACCATCAACATTAAATGAAGGCATTAAATTTGGAAAAATACCAAAAGTTAATATACCTACAACACATAATAAAAATCCAACTACGCCTAATTTGGTTTTCATTGTAAATGATTGTTTGACTGTCACTTCAGGCGTATGTGCAATTTCACTTACAGTGACCGTTGTCTTACGACCAACAAATGTACAAAAGACACTTAACATTAACATCGTAATAATCGCTGTAGGTAATACAATACTTAAATATTGTCCCATTGAAATGTGATAACCAGCCATTACTGATATGATGTAAGCTGTTGCTGATGCTGCAGGACTACATAATAAAGCTAAATTTGCAGTCAAAACAGATGCGGTGAGTGGTCGTTTAGGTTGGATATTTGCTCTAACAGCAGTCTTAGCAATAATAGGTTCTAAAGATAACGCAATATTTGCGGTACCTACACCAAATACAAACAGAAAGACAATCATTGGTGCGATAAAAATAATGGATTTCGGGAAACGCTCGATAATTTTAGAAGCAAGAAAGACTAAATAGTCTATTCCTCCTGTAGCTTGTAAAGTACCACCTGCGATACCAATAGATAAAATGATTAAAACTGCAGTGACAGGCGCTGAACCTGGAGGCAATTGAAAACCAAAAATCATAATGAGTTGTGCCACAATGGCGAAGATACCACACCCTAATGCACCAGCTGTGCGAAGCCCTAATATAATAGCCAGTATCATTATGATGATTTCTACTACAAACAGTAGCATGATGAAAGCTCCTAACTTTTCTGAAAATTATTGTGATTTTTTTAACATACATAGTTTATCACTTGCAGATGTTAAAAGTATAGAAATGAAGAAAAATTGAGATATTAAATGTAAATAAAATGTGAACATTCAACCTTACTATTCAATTTAAAAACCCTTGAAAGTATGCTTGATATAGCATCTTCCAAGGGTTTTATAATCATTATTTCTCACGATGATTAATATGCTCATCTTTGAGCGTTCCTTCTTTAGTTGGTGCCTCTTCATAGTCACCATCTACACCTTTATTATCAGTATGACCTTTTGCCATTTCTAAATTTTTCTCAGTTTCTTTTCGTTTTTCTTTTTTAGAGCGTTTATCATATGCTCGTTCTTCTAATAATGAACCCCAAATGAGGCCACAAATAATCGCAATAGTTACAATAGCAATTAGAGCTAATATAATCCACTTAATCACATCAAACGTCATCTCTACTCACCCTCCTTCACAATTAAACATAATATTCTTTAAGCATTATTCATCTTTATATTATGTTTCCCTTTATGCTTGAGCTTCAATCACACGAAGACCTATCTTGTCACAGTCTTTTCTCAAAAAAACCACGACTCCGTATGATAAGGAATCGTGGTTAAAAGTGATTTCAAATTATGAAATGTAGTTGTATGAACCAGCTTGGCTAGCTGAGATTGTACGTGATGAAACGACACCAGGTCCACCATTATAGTTCATTTCTGAAACTTTAACTGAACCATCATCGTTTACACTTTCAACATATGCAACGTGACCGTATGCACCTTGAGATGTTTGCATTACTGCACCTGCTTTAGGTGTGTTATTAACTGTGTAGCCATCTGCAGCTGCTGCAGTTGCCCAGTTATTTGCGTTACCCCAAGTACTACCAATTTTACCGCCTACTTTGTCATATACATAATACGTACATTGACCTGCAGTGTAAAGGTTAGAACCTCCACTTGATTTACCAGCTAATGCTTCGCTACTAGAACTTGAACTAGTTGATTGTGTAGTTGGTGCGTTTTGAGTTGTGACTTTAACGTTACGATCTGAAGTTGAATAACTAGCACCTAAACCACCGCCAGCATTATTGTTTGCTGTGTATGATTGAGTGTATTGGTTTGATTGATTGTTATTGTAATTATAGTTGTAGTTATTGTTTGATTGAGTATTGTTTACTGCTTGGTTGCCAGTGTTTTGTTGACCACCTTGTTGAGCTTGAGATGGGCTCCAGTTACCTTGCCATTCATAATGATAATTACCTTGTTGGTCAATTGTGTAAGTGTAACTATATGAATATGGGTCATTAGGGTTATATCCATTATTGTTTTCCGCTGCGTCTGCATCTTGATGTGCTAATCCGAATGTTGCAATACCTGCTGTTGCGATTGTAGCTGTAGCGATCTTTTTCATAATAAAATATCCTCCTAGAATGTTTAAAGCTTATTTTTTCTCGTGGCTACCTGCAATTGACATATCAGAAATTTTAAATCATTTGATTCAAAATAGTTTTAAAAATTTTTCCTCGTTAAATAACGACAAGACATACTCTAACAGACACACAAGGGTTTGTGTGGAATGTTAAGGGTTTGTAAATGAATCATAATAATTTTACGTTTCATGTAATAAACATAGACTTATATTACAATTATAAAAACACTTCTATGACAGTGCTTATACTATATTAATCAACAATGTATATACCCGACTTGTAAAATATCTGATAATTTTAAAGATGTTTTATTTCATGAACAGTGGGAAATATGAATCGTTTTCAAGGTTTGGCGAGGATATTTTGGAAGTATTTTTTATAATAGTAATGATAAAAATCAAATCCCCCCTTATAAGACATCAGCGACATACTTATAAGGAGGAATATGAGTTTAATTATTCAATTTAAATCTTTTAACAACGTACTGTATCTAGTAATTTAGATTGTAACTGTACCAATTAATACTGCTATGCCTAATAACACAATCGCAAATCCCCAAATCCAAAAGAATGCATACTTAATATATGTACCCATATTTGCCTCAGCGAGACCAATAGCTAACCATAATGCAGGAGAGAATGGGCTTACAAATGTTCCTACAATATTACCGATTACCATTGAATATGCTGTTGAAACTGGATTAATACCAAATTGACTTGCAGTTTGTTCTACTATAGGAAGTAACGCGAAATAATACGCATCTGTACTTGTAAGTAAATCAAGTGGAACACCAAAGAAACCAACAATGATATGTAAAAATGGTCCAACTGCATCAGGAATGATCTTAATGAAATTTAAAGCAATTGACTTTAACATACCTGTCTCTTCTAAAACACCCAAGAACATACCTGCTGCTATAATAACTGCAGCCATCATTAATGCATTTGGTGCATGTGCCTTTAGACGGTTCATTTGTTCATCCACATTTGGGAAGTTAATCACTAATGCAATTGCAACACCAATCATAAAGGCAAATTCTGGCGGTGCAATGTTAGCTAACATCATAACTAATACGATAATCGTCAACAATACATTGGCCCAAATTACCCAACCATGTTTGAGCGCGCGTCCTCTTACAGGAAACTTAATGTCTTGATCTCGTTCGTAATTTTTCACAAGTCGATGAATATCAATGTTTAATGTAGGTTCTACTTCACCGTTATCGATTGCCTTCTTAATTCGTTTCTTTTCCCTAAACCCTAAATAAGTTGCGAAGATAAGTACTAACACGAAGCCAATCAATTGTACTGGAATGATGCCATACCATAATTCGTTAACACTTTTCACTTTCAATACAGAAGCAACACGAGCCATTGGTCCGCCCCAAGGCACCATATTCATAATCGCAGCACTAATTGCTAGTAAAAGAATTAATAAGTATTTGTTCATGTTTAAAGCTTTATATAGTGGTAATAATGCAGGAATTGATAATAAGAAAGTGACAGCACCTGCACCATCTAATTGTGCAAACATACCAATCAATGCTGTGACAATACAAACAATGACTACATTACCGCGAGTCATTAATATAAGTCGTTTGACAATAGGTTTGAACAGTCCACTGTCAGTCATAATGCCAAAGAATATAATTGCGAAGATAAACATGATGACTACGCTCATCACAGATTCTAAACCACTATTAAAGAATTTAACTAAATCTTTAATGCCGTATCCTAATAGCAAAGCACCAATACTAGGAATTAAAATCATACCAACGACCGGACTAATCTTTTTTGCAATTAAAAGTCCAACAATTGAGCCGATAATGATTATCCCCATTATTGTTAACCACATACTATCCCCTTGCATGTGAATTCCCCCTTATTTCGAAGTACGCTTTTCACTTATATAGAAAACGTTTTCATAATTTTATCAGAAATCTGACTTTAATTTAAGACGATATGCAAAAAAAGAGTATGAGAGTGGGACAGAAATAATATTTTCTCAAAATTTATTTCGTTGTATCCCCAACTTGCTTAGCCTGTAGAATTTCTTTAGGAAATTCTCTTTGCTGGGGCCCCGAACCCCAACTTGCTTAGCCTGTAGAATTTCTTTAGGAAATTCTCTTTGCTGGAGCCCCGCCTACCAGGCAAGGATGACTAGGTTTGAAAAAAGCTTGATTCAAGTACATTTTCAAATCAGTCAGCTACTAACAAAATGATAAAATAGGCTGAGACATTTTATTTTGTCCCAGCCTCACACGCATAATAATTTTAAATAATTTCTTTATTCTTCAAATATTCAATAATAGTACTTACTGATTCTTCTACACTTTGATGTTCTGTATTAATCGTAATTTCTGGTTGATGTGGTGCTTCATACGGCGCACTTATACCAGTAAATTCTTTTATTTCACCAGAGCGCGCTTTTTTATAAAGACCTTTAGGATCACGTTGTTCACATGCTTCCACGCTACACTCTGTGTAAACTTCAATGAATTCTCCATCTTCTAAAATTTCACGAACTTCATCACGATCAGCTCTGTAAGGCGAAATAAATGCTGTTATAGCAATTGTTCCCGCATCTACAAGTAATTTACTTACTTCACCAATGCGTCGAATATTTTCCTTACGATCTTCTGGACTAAAGCCTAAATTCTTATTTAAACCATGTCTTACATTATCGCCGTCTAATCGATAAGAATGTTTTTCTAATTGGAACAAAGCTTTTTCAAGTTCTACTGATACAGTTGATTTTCCAGATCCTGATAATCCTGTAAACCATATCACTACACTTTTATGACCATTTTGTTGTTGTCTATCTGACTTAGTAACTTCAGAATCATGCCATGTAATATTACTTGATTGACTCATGCTAAATCCCTCCGAATTAATTTTGTTTTAACCCTTTGATTAAGACTTCAGCTACTTCAGGTCTAGAGAATTTTGTAGGTAATGATTCACCATTTCTTAGTTTTTCTCTTACTTTAGTACCACTTAAATGTACATGCTCTGATGCGTCGTGTGGGCATGTTTTAGCAGTAGCCATGTTGCCACATTTCTCACAATAAAATGCATGTTCAAATTTCAATATTTGAATATCTAGTTCATCTTCAAATTGAGAAATTAATTCTTGTGCTTCATATGTGCCATAATAATCGCCCACTCCTGCATGGTCACGTCCAACAATGAAATGTGTACAACCATAGTTTTTACGTACTGTGGCATGTAGAATTGCTTCACGTGGACCAGCATAACGCATTGCCGCAGGATAAATGACTAAACGCGCTCTATCTTTAGGGAAGTAGTTCTTTAAGATAGCTTGATAACTTTCCATACGAACGTCCGCTGGAATATCATCTGATTTCGTTTCTCCTACTAACGGATTAAGTAAAAGACCATCTACAATTTCTAATGCAGATTTTTGAATATATTCATGCGCACGATGTACAGGATTTCTTGTTTGGAATCCAACGACAGTCTTCCACCCTAAATCATGGAATAATTGACGTGTTTCTGCTGGGTCTAAATGGAAATCAGAGAACTCATCATGTTTAGGTCGATTAATTAATTGAATTGGTCCAGCAAGGTAAACATTCCCTTTGTCATAAACCTTTTTAACACCTGGATGTGCCTCGTCAGTCGTACCATACACATTTTGAGCTTCTTTTTTCTTATCATATGTGTACTTTTCTTCTAATTTCAATGTGCCATATAATTCGCCATCTTCACCATATAATGCGATGTCATCACCGATTTCTAATTTATCCGCTTCTTCTTCAGTAACTGGTAGTGTAATCGGAATACTCCACACTAATCCATTTTCAAGATGTGTATCTTCAACAACTTTAGTGTAGTCAGCCTCACCCATAAATCCTGTTAACGGACTAAAACCACCAATACCGATTAATTCTAAGTCAGAAATTGACCAAGGATTTAAAGTAATCACTTTATATGATTGTGCTGCTTCTAAAAGATGATCTCTTTCTTCACCTTCTACTACGCGGTTAATTAATGTACCACCATGTGGTTTAATCGTATAATTAATAATCTGTTCATGTGTTGTCATTTTTGATAACTCCTTTTCCAATTAATTAGATTAGTTTACTCGGTTTTATTTTCAAGAAAAAGACAATTTTTTGTTGCGAATCACAGTGATAATAACAAGTATCACAATCGCACAAATAATTGCGAATCTTACAATATTTGAAATTGTGTCATCATGTACGAAATAAGTCATTAATGCATTGCTATTTGTGAAGATGATTAAGCCACCAACACAAATGGCTAAAATATTAATTGGTAATATTTTTGTTAAATATGCAGAGATAGGTGCTGCAATCATACCGCCGACACTTAACGCAATAACAAACCACCAATTAATCTGAGTAATACCTAAGAAGATGATGAAACTCAATGACGTTGATAACGTTACAAAAAACTCACTCGCCGATACAGTACCAATTGCATATCGTGGTTGAATCTTATGACTAGCTAATAACAAAGGTGTATTTACTGGTCCCCAGCCACCTCCACCAATCGCATCTAAGAATCCGGCAATAGCACCTTGAGGCACAAGTTTGAAACCACTCAACTTACCAACATGTGTATGAATTTCTCTATTTCTTTTAAATAAAAATTGATACAAAATATATATACCCATTGAAAGTAAGAACAATGCGATATATGGCTTAATATAATCTCCATGTATTTGTGTAAGTAGACCTGCACCAATAAATCCACTTATAGCACCTGGAATAGCTAACTTTAACATGGTGGGCTTATGCACATTCTCAAATTTCCAATGTGATGTTCCTGATGCAGCAGTTGTAGCTATTTCTGAAAAATGTACAGTTGCCGATACAATGGCTGGTGCAATCCCATAAGTTAATAATATTGATGATGATGAGGCACCGAATCCCATGCCAAGTGAACCATCAACAAGTTGGGCTAAAAAACCAGCTAATGCAAATATAAATAATTTTCTCATATATCACATCCCCCCTGACATTAAACTTGTGATTGAAGCCATCGCTTGAATTCTTTTTGTTTCTCCTCATCCAAATAGTCCTCAGATAATACATGTTGTAATAACGCTTGCTTTCTAGATGGCTCTATCGTTGATGCTTTAATAAGTTGTCTACTTTCATATAAAAAATCGATATAACTTTCATAACGTTCATCGTAAGTGTCTTGCAATGTCGATATAATTTGTCGACCTAGTTTAGGACTTGCACCATCTGTAGATACACTAATAGTCAATTTGCCACGTCTAAGCATACTAGGAAACGTCACATTCCCCGCAGAAGCATCTGCAACGTGATTTAACAATGTACCTTCTGGCAAACTATCTTTAACATGTTGATTTACCTCTGGTTGATTTGTCGCAATAATAACTAGAAATGCGTGACTAATATCTTGTGGTTCAAACATTTTTTCAGCCCAAGTCAATCGCTGTTGCTGAAATAAAGTATGTAATTCTTTGGTGATTGAAGGACTAACAATATGAACATGAGAACAGTATTCAACTAATGACTTTGCTCGTCGAGTTGCTACCTTCCCACCACCAACAATGACAATCTTTTTATTTTGTAAATCAATCATAAGTGGCATGTTGCTCATATTGTATCCTCCTTTTATGATTATTCTTTTTTATTATTAATAATTAAGGTAAGGTCATTTCTAAATCCGTAGTTTGTTCTTTAAACCAACTAATTTTTTGTCGCATTTGGACAACATCGCCAATAATAATCATAGCAGGATTTTTTATTTCTGACGCTTTTTCAACGATGTTACCTAACGTACCATCAATTGTTTTTTGAGAAGTCGTCGTTCCTAAATTAACAAGTGCGACAGGCGTGTCAATTGATTTACCATGTTCAATAAGTAGGTCACAAATTTCTGGTAATCGTTTAACACCCATATAAACACAAAGTGTTTCTGGACCATGCGCTAAATGTGCCCAATAATCATCTTTAGACATACCAGGTTTATTAACTGCTGTCACAAAAGCAACTGACGAACTATAATCTCTGTGCGTGACAGGAATGCCTGCATAAGCTGGTGCAGCAATGCCCGAAGTGATACCAGGCACAATTTCAAATGCAATCTGATGTTGTGCCAATATTTCTGCCTCTTCACCACCTCGGCCAAAGACAAACGGGTCACCACCTTTTAAACGAGTAATAACATGTCCTTTTTTTGCTAAATTAACCAACATCCGATTCGTTTCTTCTTGCGGTAATGAATGTCTATTCGGGTCTTTACCACAATAAAAGAACTTTGTCCCTGGTTTAGCTAAATCTAAAATGTCTTTATTGACTAGGCGATCATATAAAATCACATCTGACATTTGAATGGCTTTCATACCTTTGATAGTTAATAAATCAGGATCACCAGGTCCTGCTCCTACTAAATACACTTTCCCCATGTTGTCACCCCGTTTAAAATAACTTATCTCAAACTTTAACTATGGAAGTCTTGTCCTCCATGAACTTTAGCAACAACGCCCGAACGTATGACAAAGTCACCAAAATGCTCACCTTCAAGACGTTCTTTACCATAATCCATAAGAATTGGACGTAGACTTTCAAGAATTTCTTGTTCTCCAATATTCTCTTTGTACAATTTATTTAAACGTTCACCTTTGAAGCCACCGCCTAAATACATATTATATTTGCCAGGTGCTTTACCTATAAATGCAATTTCTGCAAGTGCTGGTCTAGCGCAACCATTTGGGCATCCAGTCATACGGATTGTGATTTCTTCATCATCCACACCCGCTTCATCTAATAAGTCTTCAATCTTAGAGATTAATGATGGTAAATAACGTTCTGACTCAGCCATCGCTAATCCACATGTTGGGAACGCGACACATGCCATTGAATTACGTCTTAATCCCGTATAATTTTTACCATCTGTTAAACCATACTGATCGATAAGACTTTGAATTTCTTCTTTTTTCTCTGGAGTTACATTTGCAATAATTAAATTTTGGTTAGGAGATAATCTGAAGTCACCCGTATGTGTTTCTGCAATTTTTCGTAATGCCGTTTTCAATTGATAATCTTCTGTATCTTTAACACGTCCATTTTGAATGAATAAAGTATAATTCCAAACACCTTCGTCGCCCTCAATCCAACCTAGACGATCGCCATTATGTTCGAATTCAAAATCACGTGGTTCTTCAATTTCCCATCCTAAACGTGTATTTAGTTCTTCTACAACTTTATCCACACCTAAGCGGTCAACTGTATATTTGAATCGTGCGTTCTTGCGGTTCTCACGATTACCATAATCACGTTGAATTGTTAAGATTTTCTCACAAACATCAACGACTTGTTCTTTAGGAACGAAACCAGCTAAACGACCAACTTGTGGGTACGTATCTGTATTTCCGTGCGTCATACCCATACCGCCACCAACTGTGACATTAAATCCGACAAGTGTTTCATCTTCAACGATACCGATAAGTCCGATGTCTTGTGAATAGACATCAATATCATTAGATGGTGGTAAGGCGATACCAATTTTAAACTTACGTGGTAAATATTTCTTACCGTACATTGGTTCAATTTCTTCTGAAGAATCTAATACTTTCTCTCCATCTAACCAAATTTCATGATAGGCATTTGTCTTAGGTAATAGATGGTCACTGATTTTAGTTGCATAATCATTAATCTCTTTATGAATATGAGATTGATATGGATTAGGATTACACATTGTATTACGATTCACGTCCCCACATGCCGCAATCGTATCGAGTACAGACTCATTAATTTTCTTCATAGATGTTTTTAAATTTCTTTTTAAAATGCCGTGAAATTGGAAAGTCTGACGTGTTGTTAATTTCAACGTTTGGTTGGCATAATTATTAGAAATGTCATCCATGGCAATCCATTGTTCAGGTGTAGCTGTTCCTCCTGGTAGACGCACGCGAATCATAAAGCTGTAAGCTGGTTCTAATTTCTGCTTGCGACGTTCGTCACGTAAATCTCTATCATCTTGTTGGTAGCTACCATGGAATTTCAATAATTTAGTGTCATCATCTGAAATAGCACCAGTAAGTGGGTCTGCTAAGCCTTGCTCAATTGTCCCACGTAAATAATTACTTTCGTCTTTTAAATACTCTAAAGCATCTAGCTTCTTATCAAGTTCTTCTGACATTTGCTTATTTGTCTTAGCCATTAAGTACCACCCTTTCTA
>NZ_KV801100.1:0-41373 GCF_001810405.1 Staphylococcus sp. HMSC069D12 | reverse complement strand
CATCGCGTTGGTAACG
Source organism: Staphylococcus sp. HMSC069D12 (assembly GCF_001810405.1). Taxonomy (NCBI): domain Bacteria; kingdom Bacillati; phylum Bacillota; class Bacilli; order Caryophanales; family Staphylococcaceae; genus Staphylococcus; species Staphylococcus sp. HMSC069D12. The sequence continues at coordinate 41,357 of NZ_KV801100.1, read as the reverse complement.
TTTATCTTTCTTCATTTGTTTAAGGTAGGCTTCAGCATCTTCTTCAGATAAGTTTTGTTCTTTCATTAAAACATTGCGGATAGCTTGATGTACATCTTTCGCCATATGTTTTTCATCACCACAAATGTAAAGTGAAGCACCTTTTTGAAGCCATTCATTAAATTCTTTACTGCGTTCAGCAATACGATGTTGGACGTATACTTTTTCACCAGTGTCTCTTGAGAATGCAACATCCATTTTTCCTAGCACGCCGTCTTTCAACCATTCTTGCCATTCTGTTTGATATAGGAAGTCTGTTGTAAAGTGTTGATCACCAAAGAATAACCAAGTATTACCTTTAAATCCATGCTCTTCTCTTTCCTGCATGTATGCTCTAAATGGTGCAACACCTGTTCCAGGTCCAATCATGATAACTGGTGTGTCACCCTCTTTAGGGAATTTGAAGTTTGGATTGCGTTTCAAGTAAATTGGAACAGTGTCACCTGGTTTAATACGTTCAGCAAATTGAACTGAACATACACCTGAACGGTCACGTCCATGTGAGTTGTATCTAACCGCCCCAACTGTAATATGCACTTCATCTGGTAGCGCTTGATAACTACTAGATATTGAATATTCTCTAGGTGGTAATTTTCTTAATAATTGATATAAATTTTCTGGTTGAAGTTCTGTTGTCGCAAAGTCATTTAATAAGTCGATTAAGTCACGACCTTCAATGTAACTTTGAACCCATTCATTATCTTCAACCTTTTCATTAAGTTCTTCATTTTCAAAGAATGACGCCGCATTGATAAGAAGCGGTTTCGTTAACTTCGTAATTTCAAAATGAGTTGTTAAGGCTTCTTCTAATCCTAATGTGTCACCCTCATCTGAAATTTGAACTTGATCATTCGGATCCCAACCTAATGTGCTAATTAATAAATCAACTAAAGCTGGGTCATTTTGAGGTAGAACGACTAAACAGTCTCCAACTTCATAATCTTCACCGAAATTATCTAATAGAAATTCAATATGACGTGTTTCCTTATTTGAACCTTGTCCATTAAGGTTAATGTTTTCTAAGACTTCTGCTTGATATGGATTTGCTTTAGAGAATTTCTTTTCTTTCGCAGATTTAATTGATTCACTTACAATTTGTTCATTTTGGGTGCCTTCTGGTGCAGTATCTATCGCATTGATTACATTTGCCATCCACTTTTCAGCGTCTTCTTCATAATCAACGTCGCAATCCACACGATCATATATACGTTCAGCACCTAATTCATCTAGTTTTCTATCAAAATCACGACCTGTTTGACAGAAGTATTCATACGTTTGATCCCCTAATGCTAGAACTGAGAATCTCACACCTTCAAGTTTAGGTGCCTTACGACCATGAATGAACTCATGCAATTCAGCTGCATTATCAGGTGGATCCCCTTCACCTTGAGTAGAAGTGATAATGAATAAATCTTCAACATTTTTTAGGTTCTTAGGTTTAAATTCGTCCATTGCTTTCAATGTCACGTTATGACCTATATTTGATAAGCGTTCTTCAAATATTTCAGCTAACCCTTGTGCATTACCTGTTTCAGAACCATATAAGAGTGTAATTGCTCGTTTCTCCGGCGTGATGACAGGCTCGTTTTGTTGAAGCATTGCTTCTGTGCCTTCAATTAGACCATTTGCATTTGTTGAACTTGAACCTGTTTGTGATGGTACAGTTCCATTTGACGTCAATTGTTGATTAGCAACTAAGTATCCACTTAACCATACCTTTTGTTCAGGTGTAAGTGTTTGTAAGAGTTCATTAATTTGTGCCGCTTGTCCTTCTGTAAAAGGACTATTTGTAACACTTAAATTCAATTGTATCCACCTCTTATTCCGTAAAATAACAATCATTTTATAAAAGCTTTATACTACTTTTATTATGTAAGAAATATGTCCGTCTGTACACTATTGTCGGACATATTTGTAGATTTTGTTTAAAACATATCAGAGTACTATGTTTTATGGTTAAAAATTTTTATCCAAACGCATTATGGTTTATCAGCAACATGTAAGCCACATTCTGTTTTATCGAAATTCGACCAACGCCCTGCTCTAGAATCATCTGAGTCAAATACAGGAGCGGTACATGGGATACAGCCAATACTAGGATAATGTTGATCATGCAATACATTATAAGGTAAATCATGTTTCTTAATATAGTCCCAAACTTCATCTTCTGTCCAATAAATTAAAGGACACACTTTCACTGATTTGAAACGTTCGTCTTTATTAATAAAGTTCGTATTTGCACGTGTTGGCGATTGGTCTCGACGTAAACCTGAAACCCAAGCAACAGCGCCACCTAACACTTCTTCTAAAGGTTTAATCTTTCTTATATAACAGCATTGATTAGGATTATTCTTCCATAATGCCGGATTATATTTGTCAGCTTGTTCTTCAAGCGTTAAATCAGGCTTCTTCATTTCAATACGAAGTTTTGGAAAGCGTTCTTTCACTCTATCAATCAAGTCATACGTTTCTTGGAAATGTAAATCCGTATCTAGAAAGACAATTTGTGCATCTGGCTTAATCTGGTAAATCAAATCAATTAAAACCATACTTTCCGCACCAAAACTACATGAATAAACAATGGAATCACCATATGTGCGATACGCCCATTCTAATATTTCATAAGCGCCTTTAGTTGCATCGTCAGTAGAAATAGAATCAATGAAAGGGTCACCTTCAAAATTCTCATACGTAATTGTCGGTACTGACATAAACTTATGGTCCCCCCTAAAATTTCACAAATTTATTAATCTAATACCTATCAGAATTGTCAGAATAATATGTTACTACTTTATCGAGATTTTGCTATAAAGTCAAGGTTCTGAGGAGAATTATATAAAGAAGTAGGGAGTAGGACATTGATTCCATTTTGCACCCGTCACACTCCCTAAACGTTTCAACTTTTCCCTAGTAATGATTTTCTGGAATACACTGAATCAAAGCAATTTTATCGTTCTTTGTAGTTACTAAAATTTCAAAGCCATTATTTTTCACGGTATTATAAATATAACTTCCAGCATCATTATTTTTTTCATAATCACTGTATTTACTAATAAATGTTTGCTCATCAACATTTGAGGGTGACACGCCAATTCCTCTTACTACTTCAGTATTACCTTTCAATTCATAGACCACTGCTAAATCACCATAAATGGTATATAGATTATCCATGCCCACTTTGTGAAAAACACGATTGGATCTGCCATATCTTTTTTCCACTTCTGCTCTAGTCATGCCAGGTTTAATTCCCATGTAAGCATCCCTTGTATCCTTTTGCATAAATGACTTATGGAAATCCTCACTCATGACATCAATTTTAGATGCTTGTGAATGAATCGCATCTTTGTCTTTTTCATCTTCACTTTGTTTCGCTTTTTGCTTTTCTGCTTTAATAGGATCATTAGACACTTTATCGTCATCCGTTGTTTCTTTATCTTTCTTCAAATGCGCTGTTGTAGTCGTAGTCTGCTCCGTTTGTTTCCCTTCTTTTAAAAAGAAATGATAATAAGCAAAACAACAACTGACTATAATCCCAATAACAACTAAGCCAACTAATATAAATAGCCAAATGCTTGGCTTGCGCTCAGCTACCTCATATTGTGACTCAATTGAATCATCTTCAAATACGCGTAAATCATTGCCACATTTACTACAAAATCGTTACTCTTTAGTTATTTTATTACCACATCTAGGACAAAAATTCTTGATATTACCTTCCTTCACTTCATGTTGCTAAATCTAAGTAATTGTTGTGAATTTAGGACTCTTATTTGTTTTGACACCTACATTATATTTAATTTTAAATTAAGCACCAATTATTTTCTATAATCTTTTTATATAAATTTACCTAAAAAAACAAAGCCGAAGAAAGCTTCACGCTTCTCGACTTTAATCTCGTTATCCTTCATCTTTATCTCTATCATCATATCGCATTTGTTGTCGGTAACCATAAGTACTTTCTTTGATTAGTTGATCATTTAATAATCCTGCACCAATCGCACCTGCAACAGTTGAAATAGAAGCAGCAAACCAAGGAATACTTAGATATAAATCAATTCCAGCCGGTCCCTTTAACCCTACCTGTTGCCCTAAGAAATCAGATGGTAATAACACAAGTTCCGCAATTAAAAATAATGTGTAGAGAATAATGTAATAAATGATAATAGCTACAAAGAGCGTCATCACTGTAGTTAAGTTATATAACCATGTAATTCGTTTATTACGACTTTGTTTGACAGATTCCCACAAATCATGAGACATCATAATCCAAAGTAACATACCTAAGACTGCGATAATAGATATTCCAAATAGACGCCACATTGAGAATTCCATACTCATCTGCCACATAGTCGTAAATATTAAGCCAAATGCGCCAGTGGTAAAAGCAATTGCCACAATATTACTAAGGCTTGCCATCATATTAAGTGGATTATTTGCAAATGTCATACCACTCACAAGCCGAACCATTCCCATTGACCTAGTATTGGATAAATAGCGTAAATGATCATTACCTGTTTCATCTAAATGTACTTCAGTTTTATCAATTTTAGATAATGGAAATTGTTTGTTAACTGCATATGTTACATGATTATTGTCATCATAATCATTCTTTTTAGCTTCAGAATGATGTACTTCATTGATTATCGCAACGATGGCGTTCTTAAAACGTTTCTTAACTGGGCGCCAACCAAATGCAGGATAAGAAAAGACAACAGCACCATTCTTCTTATTGATGTCCAGTGCTAACACACGTTCATCATGAAACATAGGTAAATCTGTAATTGCAACGACATAGTCCCATTGTCGTTTATCATGATAATCTTGTATCTTTTTAAAAATTTTGCCAACGGATTCTGCGTAGCCTGTCAGAGGATCAACCACGAGATCCACTTTCCAGTCATGTTGGTTGTTATTCTGGTGAGATAAGATGTTCGGAATATCATCCATTAAACTCTCAGCTAATTTTTCTGTAACACCAGGAGCAACAACTAAACCGATTGTTTTAGCTTCATTCATGCGTCATCCTCCTCTCTATGATCTTGTTTTTTACCTTCATACTGTTCATCATCATTACTTTCTTTGTTTGATGAAGATTGTTCCACGTCATGTTGTGATACATCTTGTGATTGTTGTTCTTTTTTCTCTTTTTCCTCTTGTTGCGCTTCTTTATAACGATGATATTGGCGATAAGAATACGTAATACGTCGTATCTTCTCTTCATTTTCTACAGTTGAGCCCATTGCACCCGCTAATAAACCAAGCGATGATACAAACCATAATAATTTCAAATAATTTATAAATGTGAAATCAGAATTTGCACTCGTCCAACTATTAAATAAACTTACAGGTACAAATAATGAAACACTAATAGATAGTAATACATATAAAACTACGTAATTCATCAATGTAATGATGACTAAAGTAAGTAATGTCGTCGCGTTATATACATAGCGATAAACACGTTGAGACTTTGCTGTTTTTCCTTCAAATAACTGATGCGCGTATAATAACCATCCCGCCATACCTAATATAGAAATAATCATTAAGACAATAAATCTTAAGGTTGAATATTGAACACTTAACTCCCATGGCATAGAGAAGATAGAAACATATGTCCCTGTCGCAAATGCAACGGAAATAATCTTCTTAAAATTAAACAAATTCCTCCATGGCTCATTCGCTCGCGTTAAACCTAAAATAAGCTGCAACCATCCTAATATAAAGTAGCGATTAATATAACGTCTTTTCGAACTTTCATCTTCTCGAGGATCAACAGCTTTAGGTTTAATCAGTGGATGTACTTTGGGGCGCTCTTTCGTATTATTGTGATATAACTGTTCAACTAGTGCTGTCATACTCTTCACTAGCTTACGCTCTAAATTAATCCAACCTAACGCAGGTAATGAAAGCATAGAAACTTGCTTTTCACTATTAAAGTCACTAATCACAACTTTATTACCTGAGATACTTGGTAAATCTGTAATACAAATAACGAAATCCCAATCATATTCTTCCTTCAATTCTGCAGCTTTATCAATACTCTCATATACATCCTCAGCAGATCCTATTAATAAATCTACTTTACTCTCGAAATGCCATTCATCCACATCCTTAATCCGGTCATGTAAATGTTGTTGAATCTTTGGTATCGCATTATCGACGAGCTTATGTGCAACGCCTGGCGATGGCACTAATCCAATCGTAAAGGTCATGATTAACCTCCTTCCTCTTCTAATATTTGCTAAGTTAACTATTGATTATTTGTTTGAAAAATTATTAATTAACGGGGTCAAAATTATGCAATGTTCATTTTATGATAATAATAATACTTTTTGCAATTAAGGGAGTTGAACAGAATTAGTTTTGAATTCGCTTTTCAACTCTCGCAAGGATAACTAGTACTAAGAAGAGGTTAATTTTAAACTTATTATCAGTTCAGTCAGCTAATGCGAATTTGTATTGTAGACTTATGAAATTGTTTTATAATCGGCTCTTCACATTAACTCTAACTAGTCAAATTACAGTCTTGACTTCTAAAATTAAAAATACTAAATTAAATACATAGTATAAAAATATGCACTAGGGGTGTTTTCAAACTGAGATGGAGTCATACTCCAAACCCTTTGAACCTGAACTAGATGGTACTAGCGTAGGAAAGTGTGGACGAAATCGTAGATAACTTGATTAAGGTATAGATATGTCATGCCTTATTTCATATAAACTCACATCTATCATTTACGTAACTTTTCTATAGTGAAGGTTGCGTATTTTTTACTTTAAAAAAGACACAGAGGTGACCGCCAGGCAATTTTATCATAGTAGCAAAAATGTCATGTTGAAATAAGCATTGTCTGAGAGAAGCTTAGACTAGTAGTATTGTAGAAAATTCATTTTATTTATCCATATAATAGAAATTAACGTAAAGTCGGTGATGCTAACTTAGGGGCGTCACCGACTTCTTTATTGCAATTAAAAAGAGCGAGACATTCGTCTCACTCTTTAAACAACTCAACTATTAATATTTATATGGGTCGCTATCTTTTTTATCTTTCAATTTGTCCGCTTCATCACGTACAAAATCGTTATCTTTATGCTCATTTCGATCTTTACCAAAATCATTTAAATCTTTATGTGCTTCATCTTGATATCTATCACTATGAGAACCAAATTGACTACGTTCTTCATTGTGATGATTATGATTGTGCTCTTGATTTTGATTAAAGTTATTGTCTTTACGGTCATCTGAAGACCAATCTACATCATTACGACGGTTAAAGTCTTCATCTGAACGATGTAAGTCATCCCGACGATTAGACTCTTGATAATCATTACGCTCTAAATTAGAACGGTCATGATTATTATTGTCATAACGATTGTTATCATTGTGATTTGAATGGTTATGACTACCATTATGAACATCATCATTAGAATAATGTTCTTTAATATCTCTTTTTTCTTTCGCTTTATCTTCTTCATCTAAGATGAATGCATTGTTTTTAGCGTTAACATCTTTATCATCATGATGATTTTCACGACGGTTGTTATTGTCATAATAGACATTAGCGTAATTATCTTTTTTCTTACCTTTTCTTACAAGTAGCATAATACCAGCTACGATCCAAAGAATAAAACTAATCCAGTTAGACAATAATGCAATTAGACCTGCAATAATTAATAAGATACCTGCAATTTTAGGTTTTTTACTAATTAAAATACCGCCAATAATCGCTAAAATTAGTGAAATTACAGCACCCCAAGTTAAGAAGCTAATGAAACTACCTAAAGCATCAATACCTTGATTCAATTCTGAAGTAGATACTGAATTACCTTGCTTTTGAGATTCACTAATCATTTGATCTTTAAAGTTATTATTTCCCATTAAAGGTTTAAGAACTAAGAACATGATTGCAGCTATTGCTTGCAATACAACCCCTAGCCAAGTAAGGATATGTTCAACCGTGCGTTTAATCTTGTTATTTTGCGTGTGATGTAATGTATTATCGTTTGTTTGATTAGCCATTTTTACGCCTCCTTTTTTTGTTGTATACCCTACCGATGATTAGGTTACACTTAATTTTTAAAAAGTATGGCAAATTTTTAATACTCGATCTAGTGATATCGATTAACAATCATGTAATAAATACGCGATGTAATCCAATACATCAACGCATACATAACAACAACCGAAATAATAACACCGACATAACTTGTCACAAAGACACCAACGTGATTAACATTCAGAATACCTAACACGTTATATATTATTTTTGAAGCAAAGATAACATGAATCGTTGCGACAATAATTGGCAATGCAAATATCCATATAATTTGTTTGTTAATGGTATCTTTAATTCTGTCATCATCTATACCAACTTGTTGCATAATTTGATAATTCTTACGGTCCTCATATCCTTCTGCAACATTTTTATAATACATCATTAGAAATGTACCAATGAATAAAATGATAGACACTACCGTTCCAATAAAGATAAGTCCTCCATTAATTTCATATAATGTGCCCGCCACTTCTTTTTTATCATCAATACTCACTTTATAGCGTTGCATTAATTTATTTTTCAACTTATCAAAGTCAGATGTATGCTTTGTCATGATATTAAAATGCATAAATGTATTTTGAACTTTCTGCGTACCATGATGGTCATTCTTATCAGCATTGACATAATAATTGTTTAATTGTTGGAATGTCTTATCATCTGGAGTAATAATAGTTAACGCTCCTGGAACTGGATACGAATAATTATGACCATTTAACTGTTTAATATTGAATTGGTCCCCCATCATTGTTGCAGTTCTTAATTTTTTAAAAGGTTGATTTAAACTTTCAAATCCTAATTCCCCATGTTTCAACTTAACCTTCTTCGTATTTAGCTCATTATAATCGTGCTGTGTCATAATCACGAGATAGGTACTATTAATCGTCATATTATAATCTTTATTATTACGATGTTTAAATAATCCTGGTTGTTTGTAATCCACCGCAATCAGTGAAACTGCATTCTTCTTAAAGAAATCAACTTTAGCATGATCTTTAATATCACGTTCTAAATGACGTACTTTCTCCTGAGTCTTCTTATTATTGTGAAGATTTCCATCTATTGAAACTCTATATTGATCCGACATAATAGAATCGACCTGATTCGATATCCCTCGATAAGTTGAAATCGTCATACCCACAGTAACAATTAGAAATGTACTTAACATCGTGATACTTGCAAGTCCAATCGCATTTGAATTCATCCTAGACTGCAATCCTGAAATGGTAAAAAAGTATTTGGGGTTATAATACCATTTAGGGATTCGTTTTAACCAATCTAATAGTAAAACGCCTAACGATAAATATAAACAATATGTCCCAATCATAACCAAGCCAATTGCACCGAACAAATCATATAACGAGCGTAATACCATTTGATTAGAGAGCGCAATATGATAACTGCTAAATAACGTAACAACTCCAATAACTAGTAAAACGTATAATACAAATTTGGGTAACTTTCTTTCAGCTCTTTGACGTTGATGTATTAATTTAATAGGACTTTGGAATAATATTTTTAAATTGTTAATCAAGAAGAGAAATAACATTACCGCTGCTAAAATAATTAAAGTAATGCACATCGCTTTCACATCAAAAGGATAATCCAATAACGACATGCCCGTTTGATGCATTAATTTATTCATAAGCATAAAGATTAATACGCCAAAGAGATAGCCACCAGTTATACTGATAACCGCGATTAAAACATATTGATATACCATCTCGAAGAGCATAATCATCCGGAAATGTTTCTTCTCCATTCCAAGTATCATGTTCATTGCAAGTTCCTGTTGACGACGTTTCATCATGAAGCGGTTGGCATATAAAATAAATATAAAACCCAAGACACTCATAAAGAAATTTCCCACACCAATAAATATAGGTAATAGCTGACTTCGTTTTTGGACGTAGTCATTCATATTTAAAGATAACAGAATAAATTCCGTTGCGAACATGATGCTCAGTGCTAATATAAAGGGCATGATCACATGTCGCTGCATCTTGAAGTTTTGAGCAATCATCTTCCAGAGCATATGTATGGTCATGTTAGTACCCACTTTCATTCAGAATAGCCAAACTATCAGCGATACGCTTTTGAAAATCTTGTTGCGATTCTTCCCCTCGGTAAATTTCATGATACATACGTCCATCTTTAATAAATAATACTCGTTTAGCATAAGACGCATCGATAGTTGAATGAGTTACCATTAATATCGTTTGCGTATTATCATTAATTTCTCGAAATAGCGTCATGATTTGTTTCGAAGTCTTTGAATCGAGCGCACCGGTCGGCTCATCGGCGAGCAGTAATTCGGGTTCATTGATTAATGCACGACCAATCGCAATTCGTTGTTGTTCACCACCAGAAACTTGATACGGGTATTTAGAAAGTAATTTCTCAATACCTAATTTAGAACTTAGCGCATTCATACGCTGTTCCATTACTTTATGAGAGCGGTTAGCAAGCACAAGTGGCATTAAGATGTTATCTTGATTCGTCATAGTTGGTAAGACGTTGAAATCTTGAAAGACAAAGCCAAGATTATCACGACGAAAATGCGCAATTTGCTTATTACGTAACTTGCGAATATCTTGATTGTTAATAGTGATGTTGCCTTCAGACACTTTATTAAACGTTGCAATTAAGTTTAATAATGTGGATTTGCCTGAACCCGACTCACCCATAATGGCTACAAATTCTCCCTTATCAACTGTAAATGAAATGCCATTCAGCGCAGTAGTCGCATTTAAACCTCTGCCAAACGTTTTCTTTACATTTTTGACGTCTAATAACATCGCTTCAACCTCGCTTTCTTTAATAATTTTTTACAAAAATGGTCACAATGAAGATGTAATCCAATAATTTAAGACCTCATGTTCCTTTTGTTATCTCTATCATAAAACAAAAAAATGCCAACAACATTGATAATTTCTTACAAATGTTGTTGGCTAGCTTACAATATTGAAAGTTTAATTATTCTTCGGGAAATAAATACTAAATGCCGTACCTTTGTTCAACTCAGACTGTACATCTACATGATGATGTAAATGTTGAGAGATATGTTTAACAATAAACAATCCAATGCCTGATGAATTAGCATTCAATCGACCATTATATCCTGAATAGCCTTTATCAAAGATCTTCGGTAAGTCAGCTTGACTAATACCGACACCATTATCACGAATAGTCAATATATGCTGTTGTTGGTCAAACGTAATCCAAATGTCCTTACCTCGCGCATACTTCAATGCATTATTTAGAATCTGTTCAATCATGATCGAACACCATTGTGCATCAGTCAGAACTTCATCCTCACACCGTTCATAATGAATCTTTGTCTTCTGATCAATAAATTGAATAGAATATTTCATAATTAATGGACGGACAAGGTCATTAATCTTTACTTTTGAAAAGGACATATCCGTTTCTTGGTTCATCAATTTTAAATAACTTAACGCTAAACTTGTATAATTATCAATTTGAATAATTTCTTGCCGCACTCGATTGACGACATTATCTTCATTACGCTCTAACAACAATTTAGATGCTGTAATAGGCGTCTTCATTTGATGAACCCATGTTAAGAAGTAATTCTCCACATTAGCTTGATATTCAGTTTGATCACTTTTCACCTGTTGCAATTCATGTTCTAGTTCATGAATAGTGTCTCTCATCTGAACTTGTTCTCTAAACCCACTTAATTGTACTAACCAATAAATTATCATGATGAACAGCATTATTCCGGCACCTAATAGATACGCACTCAGTGGCAAATTAAATAGAAAAAAGATAAGTAAGAATAATAATATAAATGTGATAACTATAATAATTTCATTTAATATTGATTTAATAAAAGCTTTCAGCATAATTAAGACACCTTATATCCAACATTCTTCTTAGTTTCAATTAAATCTATAACACCTATCGATTGTAATTTCTTACGCAATCGTGTCATATTGACTGCTAAAGTATTATCATCTATAAAATTCTCCGACTCCCAACACTTTTCAATCAATGCGGTACGGCTGACATACTTACCTTCATTGCGGAACAACATATTTAAGATTTGTAATTCAGTAAAAGACAATTGAACCGATTCGTCTTCATGGTAAAGTGTTGCTTCATCTACAACAAGTTTGCAATTTTTAACAGTAATTTCATTATTAGACACTGCTAAATCATACGTTCTACGTAATAATGCTTGAATCTTAGTTATAGTTAACGATAAATTAAATGGTTTCTCGATAAAGTCATCGCCGCCCATTTGAATTGCCATAATTTGATCCATATTGTCGGTTCTTGAACTAATAAACATAATCGGTACATTAGAAGTCTTACGTATCTCCTGACACCAGTGATAGCCATTGAATGTCGGTAGATTGATATCGAGCAATACGAGTTGTGGTTGATTTGCATAAAATACGTCGATAATATTATCAAATTGTTTAGCCACGATGACCTCATAATTCCATTTCGATAACTCTTGCTCTAAACTTTCTGCAATGATAAAATCATCTTCCACGATGAATACTTTCATATTGCTCACCTTTCATTACTAATGATTTATTAAGCTTTGTGGTCGTCGTCATAATCAAGATTTGAAACTTTATTCTTTTCCTTTTCAAATTCTGCTTCTTTTTGCTCAGTTTTCTTTTTACGTTTACGTTCTTCCATTATTGATAATGCGATAAATCCAATGATGAGTAGTGGTGATAACATTACAAATATCATCGATTGAACACCTCTATATTTTATATTTGATTGATACATCGTCTTAGTCTTCATTTTACAACTTTACTTATAAAATGAACATCAAAAAACTGAAGCGATACCGAAATAATGACTATTTCAACGTACCGCTTCAATCATAATAAAGATTATAAATTTAATTGCGACTCATAAGTACAGATTAGACATTACTTTTTATTTAAGATGTAAGTTCTAATATCTTCTATTGAAGTACTGTCGTATATTTGTGTTTTGGCTTCTCCTATCTTAGCTACTCTCAACAAACTTCCACCATAGCTCTTTGGTGAATATTGCTCCCAATAGTCTAATTGTTCAAATAGCTCTTTCAATGTTTCCATAAGATTTACCACCTTTTCTAAATTTGGGTAAATAAAATAGCCCTCCTTAAATAAGAAGCGCTCACGGACATCTTCTTATCTTTCAGGAACTCCTGTTGGATTTAGCACCTCACGTCAAATGCAGTTGCTGGAGCTTCATAGGGCCAATTCCCTCCACTCACTCTTAATAAGACGAACTATTTTATTTATTGGTATTATAACTCACTTTTAACAATTATAAAAGTAAAACGTTTACAACATATGATAAAACTAAATATAAAATAAATTCTATTCATTAATAATTGTTTACAATTACTTTACTTAAAAATAACTTTATACTAACTGAAAATCAAATTAAATTTCTTAATATAAATAGTGTAACAACTACACAATATACATATTAGGGGGCTTTTTTTAAAATGAGTTTCATCAACAAATTTGGTAAAACAACAGTAGCAAGTTCAATCTTAGCTGCATCTGTATTAGGGACAACACACGTGTCATTCGCGTCAGGTTCTGGCGAAGGTAACCAAGGCCAACAAGGACAAAATGAAGATTACATGGCCATCGGTAACACAAAGAATCCTAAAAACGTTATTTTCATGGTCGGCGATGGTATGGGACCTGCATACAATTCAGCTTATCGTTACTATGCCGACAATCCAAATACTAAAGAATTAGATCAAACTGCATTTGACAAATATTTAAAGGGTACTAACCGTACTAACCCTAATGACCCTAAAGAGAACGTAACAGATTCAGCTGCAGGTGGTACAGCCTTTGCAACTGGTCACAAAACATATAATGGTGCAATTTCAGTAGATAATAATAAAAAGCCATTAAAATCCGTTCTAGAAAAAGCGAAAGAACTTGGCAAATCAACTGGTATTGTGACAACTGCTGAAGTAACAGATGCAACACCAGCCGTATATGCTGCACACGTTGATGACCGTGATAAGAAAGACGAAATCGCGCAACAGTTTTACAATGACAAAATTAATGGTCAACATAAAGCTGATGTTATTTTAGGTGGCGGTTCTAAATACTTCGGTAAAGAAAATGGTAATTTAACGGATAAGTTCCAAAAAGACGGTTATGATTATGTAACAAACAAAGATGAACTTGCTAATTCACAAAGTGATCAAGTATTAGGTTTATTCTCTGAAAAAGATATGCCTTTACAAATCGATGCACCACAAAGTAATCCATTATTAGTAGATATGGAAAACAGTGCCTTATCTAAACTAGAAAAGAATGATAAAGGGTTCTTCTTAATGGTCGAAGGTGCGTCTATCGATAAATCAGGACACCCTAACGACATTACTGGTGTTATGTCAGAAATGGGCGGATTTGAAAAAGCTTTCCAAAATGCAATAGACTACTCAAACAAACACAAAGACACTTTAGTTGTAGCAACTGCCGATCATTCAACTGGTGGTTTATCAATTGCTAAAGGGAAAGATTACGTATGGAATCCAGAAGCAATTCATAAAATGAAACACTCTGGTAGCTACATGACTAAACAAATTGCTGATGGCAAAGACCCAGAAAAAGTTATTAACGACGGCTATGGTTTCGAATTCCCTTCTAAACAAATGGATAAAGTTAAAGACGCTGCTAAAGAATTGAAAGAAGCTCAAGATAAAGCTAAAAGTGAAGACGATGAAAAACTAGCTGCAGCAACTACTAAACTTCAAGATGCGATTCAAAAACCAATCAACGATGAATCTCACACTGGTTGGACTACTTATGGTCATACAGGTGAAGACGTAAACACATATGCACATGGACCAGGTGAAAATAAATTTGCTGGTAATAATGATAATACAGATAGCGCAAAAAATATCTTTGATTTCTTTAATAACGATGTAACATCTAATCAAAACCAACAATAATTAAGACTAAAAATTTAAGTATAATAAAGGTTAATTGCAATTTAAAAGCACTTTGTCAATGATTTATATCATCGACAAAGTGCTTTCATTTAGTTAAGATTTAAGTTTTCTTTTAATTTCTCTTTAACTTCTTTTAGACTATTTTTATCAGGATAGAAGTAGTATAGATTGTCATCACCAAGTGCATTTTGACCGTTAATTGTTAAACGTTTAACATTGTCTTGTGCTTTATCATAGTCAGATTTGAAGCGATTTAACTGTACGAAGCTTAAATCTGTTTTCAAGTTATCTTGAGCAGCTTTGAATATACCGTTTAATTTAGTTACTGAGTTAACAGAGAATGCTTCTCTAGCAACTGCTGTAATTACTTGTTGTTGACGCAATTGACGACCTTCATCGCCACCAGCACCATCTTCCTTACGACTACGCATGTAAGCTAAAGCTTTTTTACCATCCATTTTGTATTGCGCACCTTTAGTGAATTGATAGGTATTGGTACTATCTTTAGTTATAAAAGAGCCATTACTCGTAATTGTAACTCCACCAAGTTCATCTACTACTGTTTTAACGCCATCCATATCAATAGAAATATAATGGTCAACAGGTACATCCATTAATTTTTCCAATGAGTTGACTGCCATTTTGGGACCACCATATGCATAAGCATGGTTAATTTTTTCGGTAGTTCCATGTCCAACAATTTTAGCACGTGTATCACGAGGTACACTTACCATTACAGTTTTTTTATCCTCTGGGTTAATTGACATCAAGACGATAGAGTCACTACGTTGCCCGAGATTTTCTTGCTGTCTTTCAGCATCGTCATCTATACCGTAAAGCACAACCGTCATAGGGTCTCCCTCTTTTGCTGCCTTTTGTCTTAATTGGGAATGATCTCTATCTAAGGATTCATTAATTGAATTATTTAATGAATGTAATTTCGTAAAGACAAAAATAGCTGCAGCAACAATAAGTACTAATAATATAATCAGTATTGTAATAATTACTTTAAAAGTAGTTGATTTCTTTTTTTTCATAATATTAATCACTCATTTTTTATAGACTTTTAATAATTTCAATCACTCGTGTTTGCTGCTCATCTGTCATATCAGAACCTGATGGTAAACATACTCCATGGTCAAATAAATAGGCACTGTTATCTATACCATCAACCATTATATAATCATAAGATTCAAAGTATGGTTGTAAGTGCATTGGTTTCCATACTGGACGTGCTTCAATATTATTTTTTTGTAATTGCGAATTAATTTTGTTTTTCTTCAACATTACAAAATATATTCTTTACATTCATCAAAACCATTACATTTTATCTTATAATATTAGTTAGAATTTACGTTAAAACTAATGTAACTATCATGTAAATATGCAATAAATAAACTACTTGCGTAATGAATTAGTAGCTTATTTATAAAAATTCATTTTATAGCTATGTAATTCCGAGTAAAACTTTCAGATTTCTTTATCCGTACATTATACAATTTTGAACGGTCAATATATGTCCTTATGCAATAAATTCATTATTTGTCTTAAAAAGTTATACTTACATTTATCCTCTTCCTCAATTAAGGTCTCTCCAACAAACAATAATTATGTAATTTACATAAATATAAAAAAGCCAAGATATTTCTACACAGAGATATCTTGGCTTAAAACATTAATATTCAATATTTGGCATTTCGTTTACTTTGTTTTGGTATTTTTTGAAACCAACATATGCAGCTACGCCTAAAACTACTGTAATTAATAATCCCTTCATGTCTGTCACTCCTTTAAGGTTCTACATTTATTAGATTTCTTAAATATTAAAATCTAAATTTACCTATATTATACACTTAAAATTGTTCATTTTTAAAGTCACGTTTAATTATCTTATACACCATTGGTCTGATTTTTCATGAAAAGTATTGTATTATTTTGAAAATCGAGTATATTAATTATATCGATTTCGAGATAAATATATATGAGGTGCACGACTGTGGCAAAATTATTATACATTACAGCACACCCATTAGATGAATTAGCTTCTAATTCTATGGCTGCTGGTAAAGCATTTATTGATTCATACAAAGATAATCATTCAAGTGATGAAGTGAAGCACATTGATTTATTCAAAGAAGATATCCCTGTTATTGATAAAGATGTATTAACTGGTTGGGGTAAATTAAGAAATGGCGATGAACTTAATCAAGATGAACAACAAAAAGTTGATCGTTTCAGTGAAATTTTAGAAGAATTCCTTTCAGCTGATAAATATGTTTTCGTTTCACCAATGTGGAACTTATCATTCCCACCTGTATTGAAAGCGTACATTGACGCAATTTCAATTGCAGGTAAAACATTCAAATACACTGCAGAAGGTCCTCAAGGTCTTTTAACAGATAAAAAAGTATTACACATTCAATCACGTGGTGGTTTCTATTCAGAAGGTCCAGCTGCAGATGTTGAAAGTGGCGACCGTTACTTAAGAACAATCATGACATTCTTAGGTGTACCTTCATACGAAAATGTAATTATTGAAGGTCATAATGCGGAACCAGAGAGAACAGAAGAAATTAAAGCCGCTTCAATTACTGAAGCACAAGAAATGGGTAAAAATTTCTAATAAGCATATTAAAAGGCATTGCGTAGTCATTTACGCAATGCCTTTTTACTATTCAATCCTATTTACTTCTCATCTTTCAAATGCTGAATATCTTGAAATCCTTCTCTGTAATTCGATAGTTCTTCCATGATGTCATACCAATCATGTCCTACCTTCTGAAAGGTACTCTGCATTAATTCATCTTGTGCTTTATTTAATTTATCAACTAACTTACTGCCTTTAGGCGTTGGAAATAATTGTTTCACACGTCGATCTTCTTCAGATGTTTGTTCAACAATTAACCCTTCTTCCTTCAATTTACGCAACGTCGCATGTGATCCTTGTTTAGAGATTTCTAATGTCTTTAATAATTGCTTAATGGTAATACCAGGCAATTTATTAATGAAGAACAAAAAGCGATGGTGCTGACGACTCATGTCGTATTTTTCAATAATTTCATCTGCCGTTTTTATAAATGTCTTATATGCGAAGTAAAATAACATATGTTCATAATCATTTTTATTACTATCCATAGATTTCTTTCCTTTTCCATTTATGAATGATTATACACATTATAATCAATTTTCAAAAAACAGTCGAAAAAAGGTCAACTAAATTGACTTTATTAGCCAATATAATTATATTGTAAGTGTATTCTAATTTATAAATAAAGGTGGAATGAATATGAAACAACGTGTAGGACAATACTTAATGGATGCAGTACATCATGCAGGCGTCGACAAAATCTTTGGCGTGCCAGGAGACTTCAACCTAGCTTTTCTAGATGACATCGTACGTCATGAAGGCGTTGAATGGGTAGGAACGACTAATGAACTTAACGGTAGTTATGCTGCAGATGGCTATGCACGTATCAATGGACTAGGCGTGCTCGTTACTACATTTGGTGTTGGTGAATTAAGTGCTGTTAACGGTATCGCAGGTTCGTATGCTGAACGTGTCCCAGTGATTGCAATTACAGGCGCGCCAACGCAAGCAGTAGAACAAGCCGGTAAGTATGTGCACCATTCATTGGGTGAAGGTCGTTTCGATAGCTATCAAAAGATGTTCGAACACATTACGACAGCGCAAGCATACATTACTGCTGAGAACGCAACAACTGAAATCCCTAGAGTCATTAATGCTGCTATTCATGAACGTCGCCCAGTGCACATTCATCTTCCTATTGATGTTGCAATGACTGAAATCGAGGTAGATTCAGAGTATGATGTCGCACCAATTCCAGACGTAAATGTTGATCGATATATTAATATGGTCGCTGACAAACTACGCTCCGCTTCACAACCAGTCATTATCACAGGTCATGAAATCAACAGTTTTCACTTACACAAAGCACTCGAGCAATTTGTTAATCAAACACACATTCCAGTCGCTCAATTATCATTAGGTAAAGGGGCATTTAACGAAGAGAACCCCTATTATATTGGCATTTACGATGGCAAAATTGCAGAAGACCAAATTAAAGATTATGTCGATAACAGTGATGCCATTTTAAATATTGGCGCTAAATTAACTGACTCAGCTACAGCCGGTTTCTCTTATGAATTTGATATTGATGATGTGGTTATGCTTAATCATCATAACTTTAAATTGAATGAAACGGTTGCTGAAGATGTGACGCTACCTAGCTTAATTGATGGACTTAATACCATTGATTATCGATATGAGGGCTCGTTCCCTACTTTTGAAAAAGGGACATCAAAAGAAGTCGTATTATCAGATGATATCTTAACGCAATCAACTTACTTTGACATGATGCAACAATTCATTAAAGAGGATGATGTCTTATTAGCTGAGCAAGGTACATCATTCTTCGGTGCGTATGATTTAGCATTACCGAAAGACATGACGTTTATAGGACAACCATTATGGGGTTCTATCGGTTATACTCTACCAGCTACTTTAGGTACGCAAATGGCTGATCCAAATCGCCGTAACATCTTACTAATCGGGGATGGCTCATTACAACTTACAGTTCAAGAGTTATCTACGATGATCCGCCAAGATATCAAACCGATTATCTTTGTGATTAATAACGATGGTTATACAGTAGAACGTTTAATCCACGGCATGGAAGAAACGTACAATGATATCCGTATGTGGGATTATAAAGCCTTACCTAAAGTGTTCGGTGGCGATAATGTTATTGTGCATGACGTGAAAACATCGAATGACTTACAGAACGTCTTTGACGCCATTAACGCTGCTCCAGAGCAATTACACTTCACTGAAGTCACAATGAAGTGGGATGACGCACCAGCTAAACTTCGCGACATTTCAAAAGCCTTTGCAGCACAGAATAAATAGGTCATCTACAATTATTAAAATAAGCCTGTCGCATGTTCTACCATGTCACAGGCTTTTTTGCATCATATACTCTTTTCATCCAAGTATTCAGAATCAATGACATCTTTCGTGATATCTTGAAGATGTTTTATATCCCATTGACTTTTCTTATCGTTTATTAATCCATGTTGTTGGGCTAATTTCTCATTATAATCATCTAAATTATACACTTCAAAATCATGTCTCGTGTCTTTATTGGTAGGATCCCACTGTTGATAATGATTGACCATACTCGTCCACTTCACATTTTCAATATGTGCACCTTTAGGCGCTTTAACTATATCAAAATTTAGTCTTCCTAATAATTGATTATGTTCATCTCCAGTATTTTGCCCATTCAGAAAGTTACCTAATGAATATGCGACAAGTGTTTGATGATTATCACGCTTACTCTTCACCCATTTAATCGGTTGAATGACATGTGGGTGTGTACCAATGACAACATCTACACCCTCATCCGCAAATAATTGAGCGTATTTCTTCTGTGTCTTATTTGGTGTATGGTGATTTTCATTTCCCCAATGGGCAGACACTATCACTACGTCGCTTTGTTGTTTTGCTTTTTGTATATCCTGTTTAATAGTAGCTTCGTCAAACGTTTTAATTGTGTAAGGATATTGTGATGTCATTTCATTTGTACCATATGTATAACTAAGTAAACTCACCTTAATACCATTCACAGTCATAACTGGTATCGTTTGAGCGTCCTTTTCCGAATTAAAAATACCTGTAAATAAAACTTGTTTATCAAACTTATTCCATGTCTTGAGGTGATTTAGGACACCTTCATCACCTTGATCTAATGAATGATTATTGGCACCATTTACCATATCAAATCCGGTTTCGACAACATCTTGAGCAATCTGACTCGGAGTATTGAAGTTCTTAAATCCTGAAAATGGGCGATCATCCCCACCTAATGGAGATTCTTGATTAATAAATGCAAGGTCAGGTGATTGTATGTCGTTCTTAATATGTAAATACATAGGCTTAAAATTGAATGACCCATCTTGTTGCAGTGCATCATTATAGACAACGGGGTGTATTAAATTATCTCCTACTGCAACCACTGATGCTTCATCAGTAACATCTTCAGCCAGTGCCATGCCACAGAGAATTGCAAAAGTGAAAAATAGTACTAAACAACTAACATAATACTTAATCACAAAGTACGCCTTCTTTCATTGAAGAATTTCAACGTCTTTTATATTCAAAACATATTTTAGTTGAGTTGCATAACATTTATTAACGAACTCTTTAATTTTCATTTTAGACAATTACTAATTTTAATGCAATTTGGATAAGAAAAAATTTTAATATATCATTTAGTTGTATAGTCGATAAATTATTAAGGGAGTTTATAATATGATATTATTGCCATTAAGCTTTGTTATGGGTTGCTTTGGTTATATCTTTAAATTCCATCCACCTACCGAGCGCAATCGTTGGTACGGTTATCGAACAACGAAATCAATGGTCAATGATCGTAATTGGATTAAAGCACAAAAACAATTTGGCATCTATTCTTTAAAATACTTATGGGTGTTATTATTGTTTGGAATTATCGGAGTAGTGATTGAAATTGTAGGTATGATGAGAAGTACTGACATTATCATCATGACTGGTTTAGGCATAGAATTGGTAGTAATGCTGTGGTATATGTTTATTGTGTATTGGAAAGTGGAGAAAGCACTTTAATTTTGACTTTATACAACAAGGTCCTCTACTTCATTCATTTGAAATAGAGGACTTTTCGTTATTCAGTCTCAAATTTTTAATTTCAATCAATGCATTTTAACAATAATTCTACCGACATCACCACCAGCTAATTTATCAAATCCTTCATTGATATCATCTAGAGTAATCACTTCACTAATGAGTGGATCAATGTTTAATCTTCCTTGTTTATATAAACTTATAAAACGAGGAATATCTCTATCAGGAACACAGCTTCCTACATAAGAACCTTTAACTGTCCGTTCTTCTGCAGCTAATGTTACTTGTGGAAATGAAAATTCATCTTTAGGATGAGGTAAGCCCGTTGTTACTGTAGTACCCCCTCGTTTAGTAATTTTATAGGCGACTTGCATTGCTGGAACAACCCCTGCTGTTTCAAATGCATATTCTACTCCGCCAGGCACATATTCTTTAATTTGTTCATCTATATCATCATCACTAGAGTTAAATGTCGCGGTAGCTCCAAACTGCTTAGCTAAATCAAATTTGTCTTCATTAATATCTAATGCAATAATTTCATTTGCACCTGCTAACTTAGCACCAATAATGGCATTTAATCCTATACCACCTAGTCCAACTACAGCAACATTACTACCTGGACGAATTTGAGCTGTATTCATCACAGCACCAATACCTGTAATGACAGCACAACCAAATACTGCTGCACGTTCAAATGGTATTTCATCACTGATTTTTACAATAGAATTTTCAGAGACAACTGCGTGTTCTGCAAATCCAGAGACACCTAAATGATGATATACTTGTCCATCTTCATTAGATAATCGAATACCTCCTTCTAACATTTCGCCTTTTTCATTTGCTTTAGCTCCATTTTCACACAAAGCTGGACGTCCTTCTTTACATGGTATACATTTACCACAGCTTGGAATGAAGGTACAAACTACATGGTCACCTTCTTTCACCCTTGTGACACTACTTCCAACTTTTAATACTTCGCCAGTTGCCTCATGACCAAGTACCATTGGTAAAGATCGAGGTCTACTGCCGTTAATTACTGATAAGTCTGAATGGCATAGCCCTGCTGCATGTATTTTTAGCAATACTTCATGCTCATGAGGATCTTCTAACTCTAAGCTCTCAATTTTTAAAGGTTTCGATTCTTTATAAGGTTGAGATGCTTCCATTTCATATAATACTGCTGCTCTTGTTTTCATAATTAAACACTCCCTTGAAAGTCCCTATTCATAATATCCGTCTGTTGATTTTCGAAATTTTGCAAATTGTTCTCCATCGTGGCCAAACCAAATTTGTGCGTTTTTCTCTGCTGCTAATTTTTTTATCTTTTCTACAGAATTTGTCCAACCAACCGAATCATACAAGATACCTGGAGGTTTAAGTGTTGGTTCCATACTTTCTTTCGTATAAATAGCATCTGAGGCGAGAATAATTGTTCCAAGTTCTTCAGTTTCAATTTCTAAGCCAATCATGCCCCATGCATGACCACTGCCAAAATTCAAGACCTTAACGCCATCTACGAGTTTTAAATAATCTTCATCTCGTTTCATAGTCTTCCAAGTTAAATCGTTTTTAATCCATGCGTCTATATCCGCCCATATATACGCACCTTCTTTTTGGTTACGTGCATAAGATTGCATTGTTCCGTTGAGTTCATCGTTATGCACTATGACAGTCGCATTTGTAAAGTATTCAAGACATCCTGCATGATCTAAGTGCAAGTGAGAGGCCACAACAATATCAACATCTTTAGGGTCTATGCCAATTTGTTCAAGTCGATTAGGTAAATGACATGCTTCGTCAGCAAAGTATGGAAACGCTTTTTGTGTTACTGTAATCCAACGCCCATTATCTCCCATAGCATTTGGATTACATGCTGTATCGAATAAAATCTTTGCTTCAGGATGATCAATGAATACAGTATAAATAGGAAATTCATGCATTTCATTAGGCTGATTTGGATTATCCATCGTCGCTTGGTTTGAATTAGCAATCATCAAGTTTTTATCCATCTTCATGCGTCCATTGTCTAGTACGTAAATTTTCATTCTTTGTTTTTTTACATTTACCATGCTACTCATCCCCTTATTAACTTTTGCATGTATTATACATAGATGTTATTTACATTTTACACATAAAAATAATTACTTACAATATTTAAGTATCCTTGTTTGATTTATAAATCAAAACAAGCCTTCCACTTCGTTTGAAATTCGAAATGGAAAGCTCTATTTATGTGCTTTGTCGTTCTACGTTATTTAATTTTAATACATTATTGTTGATTTCAAATTCTGTCTCTTCAAGTAATGCCAATAAATAGTTAATCAATTGCATACCAATGTCATTGACTGGTTGATTGACTGTCGATAATGGAATCTTCAATAAACTAGAAATGGGTTGATTATCATATCCCAAAATGGCGATTTGGTTAGGAATATCTATTTGATGGGCAGTCATAAAGTGCATTAACCCTAATGCCACTTCATCGCTACCTGTAAATATAGCATCTGGTAACTGTTCTTGTCGCAACAATATTTTCCCTATCTGCTCACCATCTTCAATTGTATGAACATTATTAAAAATCCATTCATTTCTAATATCTAGACCATTATCTTTCATCGCTACTCTAAATCCGACATTTCTAGGTTTATTGAAGCAATGATCATAGTAATTATTGTCCGTGCAATAAGCTATGTTTCGATATCCTTTATTAATTAAGTATTGAATGGCATCATACGTCGTTTGACGTTGGGTGGTATGTATAATCTTCACTTTATCAGACTGCATTGACTGATCTGCCGATAAAATAATAGGTCCATATTTCGTATACGTCTCTAAAACCTCTATGTCATTTTCAAGTGCGCCCATTATCACACCAGCAATTTGTCTTTGCTTAAACATATTTAATAATCTTAATTCCTCTTCTTTATCATTATATGTTTGCATAATTAACATATGGTATGGTGTGCCTTTAATTTTTTTATCAATTGCATCAATCAAATACGCGAAATATGGATTCGTAATTCTAGGTACAATGATACCAATCGTATACGACTTGTTAGAACGCAATTGCATAGCGACTGAATTTGGCACATAATCAAGTTCATCCATCGCTTGTTGGATTTTAATTTTCTTATCCTCAGAAATATAAGGATGATGATTTAAATATCTTGAAACCGTCGATATAGATAACCCTGCTCTCTGAGCTACATCTTTTATTGTTGCCATAGTACCACCTTTAATGAAAACGTTTTCATTATTGATGATAGGTTGTTCCCTAGTTTTTGTCAATCACTCAAGTTAGATATTTATCAGTTTAAAAAATATTAAAAGCACGGGAGTGGGACAGAAATAATAATTTCTCAAAATTTATTTTGTCGTATCCCCAGCTTGCTTAGCTTGTAGAATTTCTTTAGGAAATTCTCTTTGCTGGGGCCCCGAACCCCAACTTGCTTATCTTGTAGTATTTCTTTAGGAAATTCTCTTTGTTAGCGCCCCGCCTACCAGGCAAGGATGACTAGGTTTGAAAAAAGCTTGATTCAAGCGCATTTTCAAATCAGTCAGCTACTGACAAAATGATAAAGTAGGCTGAGACATTTTATTTTGTCCCAGACTCCTGCTATTATTCATCATTTGGATTCCAAATTCTTTTTCATTCCTATTCTTCTACTAACCATTCAATTGTGCGTTTGATGGCCTTATCCCAGAACGCATAATCATGTTCACCTGGACCTTCTTCATATTGATAGTCAATTCCTTTATCATCCAAATATGTCATAAATTGTTGATTATCTTCATATAAGAAATCTTCTGTACCACATTGAATCAACAACTTAGGTATGGTCAATCCTTTTTCGATTGCTTCATCAACTAAATGATATGTATCGAGTTCAGTACCCTTGATAGTTGTATCTTCCCCAGTAATTGCTTTTGGTGCGAAATCAGGATAATCAAGTTCCATTAACCCTTGCGCTTGAAAGACAGAAGACAATGGCGATGCTTTAGAGAAGAGTCTTCCTTGTGTTAATGCAAATTTCATCGTGCCGTAACCACCCATCGAATGACCTGCAATAAAATTATCTTCACGTTTTGGTGATAATGGAAGTAGCTTATGTGCGTAGTGATACACTTCCAATATATGGTCATAATAACTATGACCGTACGTCATATTTGCATAGCCACTATGATCTGCATTCGGCATAATAATGGCTAATTGATGTTCATTTGCATATCGCTCAACACTGGTAAAGCGTGTATACGACGTTGCATCACTTGATAATCCATGCAATAGCATAAGTGATTTATAAGATTTAGGTGATTGTGTTTCGTCGAAGAAACTGGCGTCTTCTGGAATAATTGCTACAAATGATTGTTGCATACCTAAAGATGGTGATAAGTAATTGATTGTCATGAGTGCCATGTTGATTGTCGCCCCTTCTAATAATAAATGATTATATCTATTTTACACTTTTTCTGAAAAAGGTGTTACCCAAACATACAAAAAGACGTTAGTAATGTCACCAACGTCTTAAGTAGCAATTATTGTGTTTATATCGGTTTGGTAGTTTAATATAAACGCTTTTTGTATATAAAGGGGGCTTTGTGCCTTATTTATTACTTTATAACCATCCAGTTTTTGCCATTTTTTATTAATTTTTTCTCTTCTTTTAATTCATGTACAATATGGCCAGTTGTTTCACGTGAAATACCTGCTAAATCACTCAGTAATTGAATGGTCATGATATGTTTAATTTCGTAGAATTCATCATGATCGTATCCTATTGCATGACATAAATAATATAGTACTTTCTCAATACGTTCTCTCGCCAACTTTGTGGTTAATGCCATATTGTATTCCCTTAGCAGTTCAAGTTCGTTATTTAACTTTTCGAACAGTGTAACAAATATGTCGTCATGATTTTTACAAAGATATTCCAACATATCTTTAGGTATTCCTATTACATTACATGGTGTTATAGCTGTGCACATCTCGTTTAATTCAATTTTACGAAAGAGATGATTTAACGGAAATAATAGTTGCTCTTTATTAAGCTTACGATAAGCGTCCCCATCTTCATTAATTGTTTCACGCAAAACAATACCGTCTAGTAATAAATACACATAGGTGGGCTGATCAGATGAATAATATATGATTTGTCCTTTATTGTAACGTCGCACGAAACATTCACTCTTGAATGCTTGAATGACACCCGTTGGAATATTTAAGTAAGACGCTAATTGTTTGAGCCCTTCACTTAAATCATTGTCTCTGTTGTTGATATATGTCTTTCCGGCCATTGAGATACACTCCTAAATCTTTTAAAACTTTTTATTAGAATACTGAAACGCTTCCCATCGCTAAGCGAATGATACCTATTATTGCAAGTATGATAATGACTGCAAACAAGATATAGTCACCTTTCGTTAATGGTTTATGGTTATTACGTTGTACGAAACGATAAACAAATAGACCAGGGATGTAGAGCAACATGGTTAATAACAAGTAATCAATACCTGCAGCGTACACAAGCCATATCGCATAGATTGATGCAATAATACCGATTGCCCATTGTTTCACTGTAGCGTGTCCTTTATGCTCAATTGTGTATTTCAATTGATAAAAGGCACTAAACATATACGGAATTAAAATCGCGCTTGATGCAAGTGAAAACGCAAATTGATATGCACTGTCTGTAAATAACATGCTAATTAAGAATATTTGTACTAGAATGTTTGTAATTAATAATGCATTGATTGGTGCTTTATTTTTATTTTCTTTAGCAAACCATTTCGGGAACAAGCCATCTTTAGCCACTATAAATGGTAGCTCACCAGCTAGTAATGTCCAACCAAGCCATGCACCTAAAACAGAAATAATTAATCCAATGTTAACGAGTACTGAACCCCAATGACCAACGATATGTTCTAACACTTGTGCCATTGATGGGCTTGCAAGATCAGCAATTTGATTTTGTTGAATGACGCCTTGTGCCAATACAGTCATTAAGAAGTAAATAACAAGTACTGAAACAAGTCCAATTACTGTAGCAGTGCCTACGTCTTTTTTCGATTTAGCACGACCTGAGAATACCACTGCACCTTCAATACCAGTGAATACCCATACGGTTACAAGCATTGTACTCTTAACTTGAGACATTGTATCGCCCCAACTAAATATACCTGTACCACCGCTTGTCATTCCGTAGAACCCTGCTTTAAATGTATCGAAATTAAATACTACAATCATACAAATGATGACTAAGAATATAGGAATTAACTTTGCAACAGTTACAATACTATTGATAAAAGCTGCGGTTTCAACACCTCTAAGTATTAAGAAGTGCACACCCCATAATAAGAAAGAAGCGACGATAATACTTGGTAGCGTATTACCACCTTTGAAGATTGGGAAGAAGTTACCTACTGCTGACATCAATAATGTTGCATAGGCTACGTTACCTAGAAACGCAGCAAACCAGTAGCCCCAAGCACTTGAGAAACCAATAAAGTCGCCAAATCCAGCCTGTGCATAACTGTAAATTCCACCTTCTAAGTCCGGTCTTACATTAGTGAGATTTTGGAAGACAAATGCGAGTGAAATCATTCCGATTGCGGTGATAATCCATCCAATCATAATTGCTAAACCACCGGCTTGACCACCCATATCAGAAATGATATTAAATGCACCGCCACCAATCATAGAACCAATGACTAAGCCAATAAGTGACGTTTTACCAAGTTTGTTTGTGTCTGATTCATTCATAATTCATTTCCCCTTCTAAGGAGGATTACTTTTAAATTAAGGGCTTGAAGCATCATTATTCAATTGTCTGGTAACCCTGCTTCAAACCCTTCTCCTTGTGTTATATTTCTACATCACTTTCCCTGCGATGTATTTTTCAAAAAAGTCCTTACGTTTGCTCGAAATACTTTAAATATCTTCTCTAAATAATGGTTGGCTCATACATCTTGGGCCCCCACGTCCACGAACAAGTTCACTACCAGTAATTTCAAGCACTTTAATGCCTTTATCACGAAGTAATTGGTTTGATACGTAGTTTCGGTCATAAGTAACGACCACACCTGGGCGTATACATAGCGTGTTTGAACCGTCATTCCATTGTTCACGTGCGCCGTCTATCACGTCACCATTACCAGTTGGGATAAACTCGATTTTTTCAACGCCAAGTACGTCTGCTAGCGTTTCACGTAGTTTATTAGAATGTGTAATTTTGATATCATCTTTTGCTTCATCGTATTCAATCGTAAATAAATTCATGTTATTTTCTTCTTTGAAAATAGCTGAATGCACTGTGAATTTATCGTAGTCAATCATTGTGAATACTGTATCTAAATGCATGAACGTACGACTATTTGGAATTTCAATCGCAATTACTTTCTTGAATGTCGTAGATTCATCTTTAAATATATTACGTGCTAAGCGTTCAATTGCTTGTGCTGATGTACGTTCAGATATACCAATGGCTAAAGCTTCTTTAGATAGAATTAATTCATCTCCACCTTCGATATTAAATGGTGAGTTTCGGTCTAACCATACTGGTACATCTGCATCTTTAAATCTTGGATGATATTTTAAAATGTATGTCATAAATAGTGATTCTCTGCGACGTGCTCTCCAATACATTCTGTTAATTGTCATACCTCTACCTACTGATGCTTGAGGATCACGTGTAAAGTAAAGGTTAGGCATTGGGTCTAAATAGAATGGATATCTATCATCCATGTATTCAACGAGATGTGTTGTTTTTAGTTCAATTTCTTCTTTTCTCACACCAGCCATAATTTTATCGATTAATTCTTGATCTGATAACTTCGCAAAAAACGTTTTAATTTCAGCTTCATGTCCTAATACTGTTTTTTGAGATTCTGCAAGAATATCGTCAATGAACTGTTCTCGCACATCTTTATCTGCAATTGCTTCAGCTGCTAGTTTTTCTAAATAAACAACTTCCACACCTTCATCACGAAGTGTTTGTGCAAATTTGTCGTGCTCTTCTTGCGCCACTTTTAAATAAGGAATATCATCGAATAGCAAGCCACTTAAGTGATCTGGTACTAAATTTTCTAATTCTTTACCAGGTCGTTTGAGTAATACTGTTTTTAATCTACCGATTTCACTGTTTACTTGAATAGGTCCTTGTGTCATATTCATTTCCTCCTTTATTTATCTACAATTAGAGTATAAAGCGCTTTCAAAAAATTTTATGTGATTGTTTTCACAATATGAACGTGTGCTAGTTCATGCTTTCTGGTTATTCAATGCATATTTGTGATTGAATATACAAAATCATTGGGCATTTGGTGCTTTTTATGTATATTCCATTTATTTTCGTATGATAATATTTTTAAGAAAAGTTTTTTATGCATTATTCTGTATTTATAAACACCCGTGATTTGTATCTACAATTATATAACTACTTAGGTTATGAACATTATAAATTAGGTGTGTTACACTCTATTATAGATAATATAAAAAAGTAAATCCACATTATATTTTATACATTAATTTGAATATTTATGATTAAATAATTTATAATGCACATATTTAGCCATTTCTTCAGAATTAGTTAGTACCATCAATGTGTCATTGCCACCTACTGTCCCTAATATTTCATTAATATTCATTCGATCAATGAAATAATTAATGCATTGCGCAAATCCTGGAGATGTTTTGATAAGTATGTAGTTATCTTTTATTATGATACTTTTAATTTCACTGTCATAATAATGTAGCAGTTTCGTTTTAGCATCCATTTGTTGCGTATTATCTAACTTCTTATAATAGGATTGATTACTTACAGCTGGAACTTTAAAAATCTTTAATTCTTTCAAATCTCTTGAAATCGTAGTTACGCTATAACGCACCCCAAAATGCGTATCGATGTAATCTGCAATCTCTTCCTTTTTGTTAAATCGGTTATTCTTAACTACCGTTGCGATGAGATCTAGACGTTTATTCTTTTTCATATTATAAACTCCCTCTATCCCTATACAGCCTACTGCTATATTTATGTTTTACTTTTAACATATCATTTTTTTGTCTTTCTTTGTGTGGGGTATTTCATAAAATCTGTTTTAACTTTAATTATTTACATAAAAACGCCCCAAAAGTAAGATTTATCATCCAACTATTGAGGTGTCTTTCAAGTTATGCTATTTTGATTCTTTCATTGCTTGTTTTACAGTGCTATAGCCTATTACCACGCGATCAACTTTACCGTTATCTACATCAAACCATACCGTCATTCCTTTTGAATTTGGTTGGTAGAAATAGATACCTGTTGTATTATGCTTTTGGTTATTTACCTTTTGTAAATCTTTACCATAAGTTTTATTTAATTGATCCAATGTCATTTTACCCGTTACGTTTAAATCAAGTAATGATGCTGTTTTACCATCTTTCGAAACGTTTCTAAAATATTGATCATATTTTTTCACATTTTTAGATGATGTTGTTGCTTTCAATTTAATACCATTGAATGTAACATTTTCAGCTTTTACCGCATTTTTAAAATGTTTATCTAATACAAAAGATACGTCTTGACCTGCATATCCTTTATAATTGTAATATGCAGATGTCGCATTCGCTTTAGAATGAGTTGTGTTTGTTGTAGCTTTAGATTCAGCATGTGCAATAGATGTTTCCGTCAATGCACTTGTAAAACCTACACCAAATAATGTGCTTAGTGCTAATGTCGTTGCAACTAATGCTTTTGTAGTTTTTCTCAAATTAGAAGCCTTCTTTCTTTATAACTAAACATATCATACGCCATTCTTGATTGTTATACAATTTTGGTTAACTAATTAGAAGTGTTTAATATTTGATGTAATGTTGTTTATAATTACACAAAATTAAATTTCACAAATCGTTAAATAATTTTTTTATATAAATTATGTTATACTAAATATAGGAGTAACATCCCCATTAACTCCTTCACAAAAAGTTATATTATGTAATAACTATAGCCATAAGTTTACTTCCCCTTTGTTAAACTTATGGCTCTTTTATATAGTCTTTTTTACTTTTCCAAAATAAATATAAAATTAATTTATATTGTAGAAAACCACTTCCAAAATACGAACATATGTTCTATAATGAATTTGAGGTGGTTAACATGATTCCAAATCCTAATGCGCCAGATGAGTATAAATATGAAACAGATTATCGTAAAATACCAAGACAATATCTAGACGCTAACATTCCTCAAGGACGTGGCATGGTGAAGTGGGCTCCGTTTATTATATGTACTAATCTCATAAAAAATCTAATTTAATAGGGTTCAAACATATTTTATATATGTATTATGTTTGAACCCTATATCTATTTATTTTTTACTAATATCATTTAAAATGTCTCGCAATTCTTCAATTTCTTTGTTATTTAATTCTTCATTTTTCGCAAAATTAAGCACTAAACTTTTCATATCCCCTCCATACAATTTATTAAGAAAGGTTTTAGCAGTTTTCATTTTAATATCATCTTCTTTAATAATTGATGAGTAAAAATAAATATTATTATATTTATATCGTTTTATAATCTCTTTTTTATATAGTCTTGTAATTAATGTTCTAATCGTCTTATCGCTAACTTCTTTATTTTTTTGAATCTCAACTACAATTTCATTAGCTGATACTGATTTTTTATTCCATATTATATTCATAACATCCCATTCAGCCATAGATATTTCAACTTGCTTATTGGCCATTTAAAACACCCATTTCTTTTAATATTTTTTCATTTATTAATTTAGCATTTTCACCAGAGGCTTTTTCATCTGATAAATGTGTAGAAAAATAATACTTATCATGATTTGTAATTACGTAACCTACAAACCACCCATTATTATATTTCCCGTTTACTATACCTGTACCTGTTTTCCCATACAATTCATAATTTTCATTTTTTCTAATCAATAACGAAGAAGATAATTGTTTCTTTTCATTTTTACTAAAATGGTTATTTTGTTCCATCATATTTTTTAAAACTATTACTTGTTCAAGATTAGATATTTTCAAACTATCTTCCAACCAATAGGCTTTATAACTTCCCAAATTTTTATTACCATAATTTAATTGCTTGAGTTGATCAGAAGTATAGTTCTTTGATAATTGATTACTAATACGTTCGAAGTACCAATTAACTGAGTTTTGTATTGCCGTATTTAAATCTTGATCCTTATTCCAAGAATCGAAAGGATAATGATTATGATTCCATGACATACGTGAATTTTTATCACTTATAATATGACGGTCAAGTCCAAACAGTGCTAAATAAATTTTGTAAGTTGAATCAGGAGAATATCTTTTTCTACTTTCTTTTTCATTATAAATATAGTATTTGTCTTTCTTCATGCTGTACATAACGAAAGATCCACTATTTGAACCAAAATTTTTACTTTCATCTAAAATTTGGTAATCGCTTTGTAAGGGCTTTTTATAATTATAATCAGTTAAGGATTGCCCCATTAAAAACTGGCTTTGAATTATCATGATAAAAAAAGTAAAAATACAAATAAAAATTAGAATTAATTTTGACTGCTTCTTCAGATTGGCTTCTTTTATATTAATTAATCTTCTTTTGAGTAATGATTTTTTACCATTAAATGAATGGCTTAATATATTTTTGTTGAAAAATGAGGTTTTTAATACGGAATCCATAATAGCTTCCGCATAAGACTTAAATTCATATTTGTTAATATTATTAAGGACAAATCTATCGGCTTCTACTTCATTGTCATGAATCATCTTTCTTTTTACAATTTGTATTAGTGGATTATAACTCATAGCAATAGAAAAAATATGAAAGATAATTAAATGCAAAGTATCTCTGTTTTTAGCATGAGCATACTCGTGCAATATTATATATTTTAGTTTTTTGTCATTTATACTTTTAAAATATAAACTGGGAATCAAAATAATATATTTTCCATACCAAAAAGTTATTGGAGAATGAATAGATTCTGCTTTTCGAATCACAATATTTCTTTTATATTGATGATTGAAAAGTATCTTGTTTATTTTATCTTTTTCTTTTTCATTTAGATAAAGTGACTGTTTCTTTAAATACTTAAGATATAATAAAGAATTTAAAAATTTAAAACTTAAAATAATAACTAAAACTATCCAAATAACTGTGCAGATATTATCTATTGAATCCCAATTAAACTTATGGATGTCTGTTGTAAACTCATGAACAGGTTTAGTGGTATTTATGTTAGGATTCAAATTGTGTGAATTACTTTCAACTGTGGGCTCTTGATTATTCAAATTATTAAATTTAAAAAAAGAGAATTTAATAGGGATGAAAGGAATTAATCCTGCAAGAAGAGTTAGATACCAAACTTTATAATTTAACATATAATTAAAATAGCGTTTTAATATGTACCTAAAAAATAATAACAATAGAAATATAAAACAAAAGCTTACTATGCTCATTATTAATAACTTAGCCATTTCAACACCTTCTTTCAAATATTTATAATAAACTATTGACGCGAATATTACAATTGTAATATTATTGATTTATAGAAATTACAACTGTAATATTGGAGGGTATATTTTGAAAAAGTTAATACTTTTAATTGCAATTGCTTTAGTTTTAAGTGCATGTAATTCAACCAGTTCACATGCTAAAGAGTTAAATAATTTAGAAAAGAAATATAATGCTAATATTGGTGTCTATGCATTAGATACTAAAAGTGGTAAGGAAGTAAAATTTAATGCCGATAAGAGATTTGCCTATGCTTCAACTTCAAAAGCGATAAATAGTGCTATTTTGTTAGAACAAGTACCTTATAATAAGTTAAATAAAAAAGTACATATTAACAAAGATGATATAGTTGCTTATTCTCCTATTTTAGAAAAATATGTAGGAAAAGATATCACTTTAAAAGAACTTATTGAAGCTTCAATGAAGTATAGTGATAATACAGCAAACAATAAAATTATAAACGAAATCGGTGGAATCAAAAAAATTAAAAAACGTTTAAAAAAATTGGGAGATAAAGTAACAAATCCAGTTAGATATGAAATAGAATTAAATTACTATTCACCAAAGAGCAAAAAAGATACTTCAACGCCTGCTGCTTTCGGCAAGACTTTAAATAAACTTATCGCAAATGGAAAATTAAGCAAAAAAAATAAAAATTTCTTACTTGATTTAATGTTAAATAATAAAAACGGAGACACTTTAATTAAAGATGGTGTTCCAAAAGACTATAAGGTTGCTGATAAAAGTGGTCAAGCAATAACATATGCTTCTAGAAATGATGTAGCTTTTATTTATCCTAAGAACCAATCTGAACCTATTATTTTAGTCATTTTTACGAATAAAGACAATAAAAGTGATAAACCTAATGATAAATTGATAAGTGAAACCGCCAAGAATGTAATAAACAAATTTTAATAGTCTAAATGTACTACAAAAACTGATATAATTCTATCTTTCATAAAACTTCATAATATCGAAGAACATATATATTATTTATAATTATATATGTTCTATTTTTTTATGTTCACATTTTTTAAAAGAGAAAATACTATTAACATACCAAACATCATAATTCCAGTTACTATAATTATAAATGCTCGATAATCTTACTCAACTTTTCCATATAGAAAATAACTTATTTTAAATTAATTAATCACATTAAAAAATTATATAATCCTTGCCAAAAAAGAACATACGTTCTACAATGATGATGAGGTGGTAAACATGATTCCAAATCCTAATGCGCCAGATGAATATAAATATGAAACTGATTATAGAAAAATACCAAGAAAATATTTAAACCCTAAAATCCCTCAAGGGCGTGGAAAAATCAAATGGCAAGCTTTTGCGACTCTCCCGCAACAGTTTGAAATTTTAGAACAAATTATAAAGGATCAAAATAAAATAGAAAAACCATTGCTAACACATGATTCATTAGATAATTTAGATCAGATTTTTCAAATAAAAATTCAAAATGATGAGTTATGTACAATCTCATATTGGGAAGACGGCAGCATTTCAAACTATACAGGAAAAATTTTGAAAATTGATACAATCAATGGTTATTTTACATTTTACGATTCTACAAATACTAAACATACTTTTTTCAATACTAATGTGTATAATATCTCTTAAACTTGAATTATTTCTCTTTACCTGTGTATTAAATATCTTCATATATTTTATTATATAATGTGTTTATTTCATCTTTGAGCCTCTTTTTCTCATTTTCTAAAGATTTTACTCTCCTTTTTAATGAAGAAATTAATGCGTCTTTACCGTCACTGTTATTTTTATGTACAAATATGTCTTTACTTTGTTCACGTAACTCTTCGATTCTCTTTCGAATTTTACTATTATTATATAAAGTAGCTTTAGATACATTTGAATGCTTAGCAACAATATTAAAGTTAATTTCTTCATTTTTTCGAACCAATTCATTTATTGCTTTAGAAACTTTTTGCTCGGTTTTAACTTTTCGTTCTGCATGTAATTGTTTTAATTGTTCTTGTCTATTAAATTTTCCCATCTTAACCTCTATACTTTTATTCTATTACTTCTCCCGAATATAATGTTTCCATCTTTTATATTACCTAATATTTCTTCATATTTATTTAATATATTAGTATGTTTTTCAACTATATCTTGTCTATTATTATTTTTAGCTAATTCTATGGATTTGACCGTTGATTTGATATGTAATTCATATTTTTCAACATCTAAATCAGAAAATCCAATAGCTAGATCCTTACATGGTTTCCCAGAATTACAAGTTAAGCATGGCGGAGCTTCCATATATGGACAATCACCGCTCAATCTAGCATGACAAGTACCATAAGGATTGTCCATTGCGTTTAATTTATGTTCTTGCCATAAAGAATTCAATGCTTTTTCTGATAATTCACTACTATGCTGTATATTTTTAATTTTACCGTCAACATCAAAACTAAAAGCCCCTTGATCAATAACTGATTCAAAAGCCTTTCTTTTTGTATCATCAAGTAACTTAGCATATCTGAGTGTCATTTCTGGTGAGGAATGTGCTAATAATTCTTGTATGGTTAATATATCTGCTCCACCATTTAACAATTTCACTGCATAAGTATGTCTAAACTGATGAGTTTTGAAATGGAAGACTTCACCTTGTTCATCAAGAATATTTTTTGTTTTTGCTAAATGATTTAAGTGTGCTCTGACCATATGCTGTGTAAAGGGCATTCCTTTTCTTTTTCCTTTATGAATAGCAAAAATATAATTATTAGGGTTGTTATCTTTTGTACTTTTAATTTTAGAATTGGCTATTAAAACTGCTACTATATCAGCTAATTCATTATCGATTGGTATCCTATGTCCTTTAACAAAAGTTTTAGCAATATCAGTAATTATTGAAAACTTTCCATTAACTTTTGCAAGACAATTATTTTTTAATGTTAATACATCAGAAATTCTTAGTCCTGTTTTAAAAGCTATCCAAACTACAGGTATTAAATCTTTGTGCAAATCATTTATATGCTCAAAAAGCTGTTCCAATACAAAATCTGGGATATAATCAATTTGGCTACTATTTTTCTTTTCGCGCTTAGGAAAGTCTTGAGGATAAATTAAAAAACGTATATCTTCAGAGGGGGCTATATCATAATTTTGACTAGCAATATCATTTAAGAACCTTCTAATTGCTTTTAATTCTTCTCTAACGAAGTTCCTAGAACTTTGCACATTTTTACTATTAGCATATTCAAATAAAAATTCTATATATGCTTCGATATGACATCTATCTAGTTCATTTAAACTATTCCTTGTTTCTTTATTTTTAGATATATTTTGAAAAAACCTAGTCAAAACTCTTATATAAAATCTTGCTGTAGCAAATGCTATATCACCAGTTATCAAACGATTTTTTAAATATTTTTTTGCTAATTCTCGCATTTTAATTGACTCAATTTTTTCAAAGTTCAAATAATTACCAGTTAGTGTTTTATTATAACTCAATCCATATTTTTCTAAATTTCTAATATCCCATTTATCTTTTTCCCATTCTTCTCGCTTATCAATAAATTTATTTAGATTAATATACATATTCTTTAAAAAAGAAGCTAGTCCACTTTTATGTTCATAATCACCAAAAACTATTGTTGATGATTTTCTTTTTATAGGTATATTATTTTTAGTCAACCAACTAAACCAGTACTTTTCTAACATATTAATATCACAATCTAGTAAAGAATTTAAATTTGGATAAACTTCATTAAAGAACTCAGCAATCTTGTTAAGTTTCACTGCTCCAGTATTAAATACATTAGATAAAGACCAATCCTCTTTAACTATAAGTTTCAAAAAAAGGTATTTAAATTCTAAATTCAAATTTTCACTTTTAATCCTAAAGAAAATATTTTTTCTTTTGTCTTTATAGTTCTTGATACTATCTTGAAATTGCTCGAACTTGTTAAAAGCTGAAATGTGCCATTCATCATTTTTTAAAAAGTAATCATCATATATTTCAGTTATTAGCACTTCTCCTTTTATGTTTATAGTTCTACTTTGTAATGTACATAATTCATTAATCATAGTACTGTTTGTAGGCAAATTAATTGGTATTGACATAGTTATTCCCCTTTATTAAAAACTTGAAATTGATGCTTAACTTTATTCCAATCTTCACGTATATCTTCTTCAGTGGGATGAACATATAAATTAATAGTCGTTTGTATATTACTATGACCGAGTCTTTCTTGAACTTGTTTAATATCCTTAGTTTCATTATAAAAAACAGTTGCATGTGTATGGCGAAATAAATGGGGGTGAACATTTATAGATGTTTTATGTTTTAGCCTTTTAAATAATGAATATATATCACTATAATGCATAGCTTCTCCTACATTTCTACCCTTTATTTTTACAAAAAGATAATCAGAACATATGGAAAGTTCGTCAATTATTTCGTACACATAATCGTCATATAAATCAATTAACGATTGAGAAATAAATATTTTTCTTTCACCAGTTTTTAAATAAGTACCATTGCTATTAAATCTATTTTTCAAAACTATTTGGTGACCTTTTCTAAAATCAAATTTGATATCATCAATGCGTAATGATAATACCTCACCTATACGTAATCCTGTTTCATATAATAATTGTATTAAGAATTTATCTCTAATATTATTAGCTGCTCCTAATAATTTCTTAACCTCAACATTGGTTAACACTTCTAGTTTTTTCTTTGGTTCTTTTACTTTCAAAATATTTTTCAACATTCCATAGTCCTTGTTTACGTGATGCATGAAACTTTTATATTTTTTAGAGTATTTACTTTCCGTATGTATAAAATCATAGAAATTAACATCTAATTTTTTGCTCCTATAGAGATAATCATAAAAATTAGATACTACAGTAATAGTCAGATTAATTGTCTTAGGACTAATGCTTTTTCCTTTTCGGTGATAAGAGAGGACATTCTCATATTCAAAAGGTGTTTTCATCCATCTTATAAAATCAACAAAGTTATCAAAACTAACTTCTTTATAGCATATCTTTTTACTTTCTAAGTAAACAAAAAATTTTTTTAGTGCATAGGCATAGGTTTTCTTGGTATTTAAACTTTTATTAACACTATCCAGATACTTCAAATATCTTACTGCATCTACTATAGGTTCATTATTACCATCTAAAATCATAAAATTGATACCATTCTTAGATTTTACTTCTACTATTTTCATAATAATCTCATTTCTAATTTTAATAGTATAAGTATACACTATTCGAACTCTTTTTACATCATACATATTAAACTTATTACACGTAATAAAAAAAGACTATTTAATATTTTTACTTTGTTCATTTTTTCTTAAAATATGATTCATTTTAAACAAAATAGTCTATATCCTTCAATATATATATAACCCTTTGCGACAATGCCAGAACAATATCTACGATTGAATGATTTTATTGAGGAACAGAATAAAATTGCCATGCCTTCATTGTCAGATGATCAATTCGAAAATATCAATCGACAGCTCACATATAAATTCACACAGCACCAACTGGCAATGATTAGTTATTGGAGAAATGGCTATATCCAATCAATTGCAGCGTATATACGTCGTATCGACTCGCTAAATCGCTGTATCACAATTAGTAACGAGAACGGTTCACAAACGATGAAACTCGATTTTGAGGTTATTTGTAATGTAGAGTAAGTGTGCTGCGTAATTAGTGACTCATATCATTGAAACATGAGTTTTATTTTAACTAGAGATAAATTAAAGCGCATAGATGAGGAAGTCCCATTTATGCGCTCTTCTAAATATTATTTACTTGTTGTAAAGCCTACGTAACTAATATCTACTTCTATAACTTTATTGTTATTAAGAACAAATGATGTTGCTAAACCATCTTTATTTGGTTTATAAACGTAAATACCGCTACCTTTAACATTATTGTTGCCTTTTACTTTTTTCAAATCTTTACCATAAGCTTTTTTAAGTTGACTGTACGTTAAATCGCCTTTAACTATAAATTGTAATTTATTCGCTTTTTTGCCATTGCTTGTTACGCCAGTAAATTTCTGATTATACTTTTCTTTTACAGTTGTGCTATTTGTTTTAGCAAGTTTGATACCATTAAATTTAATGTTGTCGTGTTTGATTGCGTTAATAAAGTTCTTGTCTGTTAAGAATTTAGCGTCTTTATCAACGTAACCATTATAAGAGTAGTAATACCCTTTAGTTTGCGTTGCTGCATGGGCAGTATCTTGTACTGGTAATACAGCGCTGCTCACTCCTAAAAGTGTTCCAAATGCTAATGTTGTTGAGGCAATAGTTTTAACTACTTTATTCATGTTAGTCCTTCTTTCTATATTAGAATTACACTTCATTTATATTATCGCACAATACATACAAACATTCACTGTACTTAAGACCTATTTATCAAAAATTTTAGTAAACAAAATTTAATATTATAAAATTGTGTAAATACTATCTATTTTATGAAGTTTTATTATAATAAGATAAAGAAATGAATTAAGGACGGAGGATACACCTTGAAAAAAGTATTGGCAGGTATCGTCATTTTATTACTTGTTGTTGCTTTAGGTTTTTCAATATTCTTTGCAGCAACTGGTACTAAACAATCAAATTCAAGTGATGATCATAAAACTGAGAAGCATGATAAAAAAGAGAAGAAAGATAAAACGAAAGAAGAACAAACTGATGAGCAATCTACTACATCTAATAATGGAGAAAATGCACAATCAGAACCAACGTCAAACAACACTGTAAACACGCAACAAAGTTATTCTACACAACAAAATAACTCGACAACTCGAACACAAGAATCTAAAACAAAAGAAAGCAGTTCAAGACAAAAGAGTTCAGAAAGTGCTACTTCAGAAAAAAATACTAAAGAAACTCAAACAACACAACAACCAAGTACACAACAACCTTCTACGCAACAGCCATCAACATCACAACCTAGCACACAGAATAAAACGACAACTAACAATAGTTCAACACAAAGTTCAAGTAGTTCTGGTAGTTCAAGTGATTCTAAAGATAAAAATTAAACATAGTAACAATAATATAGGCTCTATAATAAATTGGACTGATGACTAAA
>NZ_KV801099.1:0-53655 GCF_001810405.1 Staphylococcus sp. HMSC069D12 | reverse complement strand
ACGTTCCGCTAGAGTAGGACGTTGCCAGGCAAATCGTATGGATGCGATGAGCCGATATCGAGACCGGAAGGTCTCTTTTTTTATGCATAAAAAAAACCGAAGGTTTAATAAGATAACAACAAATAAAAGTGTTATAGCTTTACGAAGAGCAAGCATTTGAAGTCGATGAATTAAGAATATTGGTTTATTATTAATAAGGCTTATGTTAGGTATTACATTTACAATACATGGTGCTCAAAAAGTATTTGGTGGCTTTAAAGAGCCAATGGCAATGAGGTCTGATTTAGGTTTCCCTGCCTTCTTCGGCGTTATTTTAGGATTATTTGAATTCATCGGAGGCATTTTAATGACATTGGTTTATTTGCTAATTATGTAGCTGCCGGCTTTATCGTAATTATGCTTGGAGCTTTAATTTACTGTCCATCTGTCACAAGATTATATGACATCTGAACTTGTGATTATACTATTGGTGATGAGTGTAGCCGTATTGATTT
Organism: Staphylococcus sp. HMSC069D12; assembly: GCF_001810405.1. NCBI lineage: Bacteria > Bacillati > Bacillota > Bacilli > Caryophanales > Staphylococcaceae > Staphylococcus > Staphylococcus sp. HMSC069D12. The sequence goes on along the minus strand of NZ_KV801099.1, from coordinate 53,161 downwards.
CTTATAATTGGAAGAAAGCACTTGAACTGTATTAAGAAACTATTAATGACTAATTATTACTTAATATAAACGATGGCACGTCGATAAGTTTGTAACTTATCGACGTGCTTTTTTTGCTATACAGTTAATGATTTTATTAAAACGTCAGTATGCTCTTTAAGTTTATGATTCGGAATACCACCAAATCCAATAATAAATTTTGGAAGTAGTTCATTTTCTTCCGCATAATTGTAAACGTTTAATTTTAATTTCAGTTTCTCAGCATTGTGAAGGCATTGAGACATTGTAAGTCCATTATCAACAGTTATAGTAAAATGCATTCCTGTTAAAGCACCTTCGATTTTTAGTTGATCTTCATGTGGCTTCAAACGTTCTAATATATAATTTAGTTTCTCTCTATAAATCTTTCTCATTTTATTTAAATGACGCTCAAAACTTCCAGATGACATGAAGTTAGCAATAATTTGTTGGATATGCACAGGTACTGTGTTGCTTTCTTTATAAGGCATTGACAGATAAGATTGTAATAATTTTTGAGGTAAAACAATATAAGCAATACGGCAACTCGGGTAAAGTGACTTTGAAAATGTACTAATATAAATCACTTTGTCATTTTTATCTAAACTTTGTAAAGCTGGAATAGGTTTACCGTAATATCTAAATTCTGAATCATAATCGTCCTCAATTATATATCGGCTATTTTGTTGATGTGCCCATTTAATTAACTGTGTTCGTTTCTTTAAATTCATGACATATCCTGTAGGAAACTGATGTGACGGTGTTATATAAACAATATCGTTATTAGAATTTATAATGTCAATCATATTAATTCCATCTTTTTCAACTGTTGCCTGTATATAATCATGCTTGTTTTTATCTAAAACATGTTTTATGGGCGGATAACTTGGTTTTTCTATTATAAAAGATGATGTTTTAAGTAAATCTGTAATCATGTTTAGCAGTTGCTCTGTAGAAGATCCAATGACGATTTGATTGGGATGGCACGAAACCCCTCTACTATTAAATAGATAATGGGCAATTTGTTGACGTAAATTTAATTCTCCTTGGATATCCCCTTTTTCTAAAAGTGCTAATTCATTATCTTCAAAGGCTTCTTTTGCATACTTTCGGAAAAGGTTGAGGGGGAAGTATTCTGCATCAATTTCAGCTAAATTAAAAGCATACTTGTATTGTTTACTCTCAGGTGTCTTAGGTTCGGTTTCTATAAATTGATTATTAATATTGATGACAGGTAATGACTGAATATCGGAAACATAATAGCCAGAACGTGGTTTAGAGTATATAAAACCTTCATCAAGTAGGAGTTGATAGGCGTGTTCAATCGTTGTATGACTAAGAGATAAATGTTCACTTAACTGGCGTTTCGATGGAAATTTGTCTTGTGCTTGGTATTGACCTTCTATAATTTGGTTTTTTAATTGTTCATAAAGTGATATATATAATTTTTGCTTTTTCATTTTAATAACTGACCCCTAATTTTATAAATAAATTGTACCTTTTTAAATATCAGTTTATAACTTAAAATGAATTTAATCAAATTGGAAAAGGGGTTAATTTTATGTCAAAAATCGTAGGATCAGATCGAGTTAAACGAGGAATGGCTGAGATGCAAAAAGGCGGCGTTATTATGGACGTTGTTAATGCAGAACAAGCTAAAATTGCAGAAGAAGCTGGCGCAGTTGCGGTTATGGCTTTAGAACGTGTACCATCTGACATCAGAGCAGCTGGTGGGGTAGCACGTAGCGCTAATCCTAAAATTGTTGAAGAAGTAATGAATGCTGTATCAATTCCAGTTATGGCGAAAGCACGTATTGGTCATATTACTGAAGCGCGTGTGTTAGAAGCTATGGGCGTAGATTATATTGATGAATCAGAAGTGTTAACACCTGCTGATGAAGAATATCATTTAAGAAAAGATCAATTTACGGTTCCTTTTGTATGTGGTTGTCGTAACTTAGGTGAAGCTGCGCGTCGTATTGGTGAAGGTGCTGCAATGTTACGTACTAAAGGTGAACCTGGTACTGGTAACATTGTAGAAGCAGTTAGACATATGAGAAAAGTTAATTCAGAAGTTAGTCGCTTAGTTGTGATGAATGACGATGAAATTATGACTTATGCTAAAGAACTTGGTGCACCTTATGAAGTTTTAAAACAAATCAAAGATCACGGACGTTTACCAGTAGTTAACTTTGCAGCTGGTGGTGTTGCTACACCTCAAGATGCTGCTTTAATGATGGAATTAGGTGCTGATGGTGTATTTGTTGGTTCAGGTATTTTCAAATCTGAAGATCCTGAGAAATTTGCTAAAGCAATTGTTCAAGCTACAACGCATTACCAAGATTATGAGCTTATTGGCAAATTAGCTTCAGAATTAGGCACAGCAATGAAAGGTTTAGATATTAATCAAATCTCATTAGAAGAACGTATGCAAGAGCGTGGTTGGTAATATATGAAGATTGGTGTATTAGCATTGCAAGGTGCCGTACGTGAACACATCCGTCATATTGAACTTAGTGGTCACGAAGGTATTGCAGTTAAAAAGGTTGAACAATTAGATGAGATAGATGGGTTAATTCTTCCAGGTGGCGAATCTACTACATTGCGAAGATTAATGGATTTATATGGATTTAAAGAAAAATTACAACAATCTGATTTACCAATGTTTGGCACATGTGCAGGTCTTATCGTACTAGCGAAAGATGTCGAAGGTGAAACTGGCTATTTGAAGAAATTAGACATAACTGTTGAACGTAATTCATTTGGACGACAAGTAGATAGTTTTGAAGCAGAGTTAGACATTAAAGGTATTGCTGAAGACATTGAAGGTGTATTTATTAGAGCACCTCATATCGCTAGTGTTGAAGAGGGCGTAGAAATATTAAGCACAGTTGGCGATAAGATTGTAGCAGTAAAGCAAGGCAAATATTTGGGCGTATCATTCCATCCGGAATTAACAGATGATTACAGAGTAACGCAATACTTTATTGATCATATGGTTAAATAAATGAATAATGGCAATTTTAGGGACGTTTTAAAAGTCTTCAATTTGCAAAAAAAACAACCTAGAACTTCTTTATAAATTGGAAGTTCTAGGTTATTTAATTTCGATATTAGATAAAGAAACCAGCAATTGCAGCTGAAATGAATGATACTAATGTTGCACCAAATAATAACTTAAGTCCAAAGCGCGCTACGACATCACCTTTTTCAGAGTTAAGTGATTTAATGGCACCTGAGATAATACCGATTGAACTGAAGTTTGCGAATGATACTAAGAATACAGACGTTACACCTTTCGTATGTTCAGATATATCTTTTAAGTTACCTAATGATTGCATTGCAACAAATTCATTAGATAATAATTTAGTTGCCATAACGGAACCTGATTTAACAGCGTCTTCCCAAGGTACACCAGCTAAGAATGCTAATGGTGCAAAGACAAATCCGATTAATGTTTGGAAGTCCCATTTAATTGCGCCACCTGATACTAAGCTAAATGCACCACTTACTAAACCGTTTAATAATGCGATGATTGCAATATAACCAATTAACATTGCGCCTACGATTACTGCTACTTTGAAACCATCTAAAATGTATTCTCCTAACATTTCGAAGAATGACTGTTTTTTAGTTTCGCTTTCGTCTACTAATAGTTTATCGTCTTCTTCATTAACTTTATAAGGGTTAATGATTGAAGCAATAATGAAACCACCAAATAAGTTTAATACAACAGCTGTAACAACATATTTAGGTTCAATCAATGTGAAGTATGCACCAATAATTGACGCTGATACTGTAGACATTGCTGAAGCTGTTAATGTGTACAAACGTTGTTTAGGTATGTAAGGTAACTGTTGTTTCAATGAAATGAATACTTCAGATTGACCTAAGATTGCAGCAGCAACTGCATTGTATGATTCTAAACGTCCCATACCATTAATTTTAGAAATTAAGAATCCTAAAACATTAATAATCCATGGTAAGATTCGAGTATATTGTAAGATACCAATTAATGCTGAAATAAATACAATTGGTAGTAACACACTGAAGAAGAATGGTGGGTTTTTAGGATCTACGAACTTAAATCCGCCAAACACGAAGTTAACCCCTTCTGCAGCTTTTTGTAATAAGTAGTTAAATCCTTCCGAAATGCCCCCAATAACTGTAATACCTGCTGTCGTTTTCAATAAAATAAACGCGAACACAAGTTGGATAACTAATAAAATACCAACATATTGCCAGCGGATATTTTTTCTGTCAGAGCTAAACAAAAATGCAAGTGCCAAAAAGAAAATTATCCCTATAATCCCAATAAGAATATGCATAATTCTACTCCTTTAAATTTACTTAACTAATATAATACAATAAATTCTTACATGTAACATCAATAATTTTAGAAAATTAAAAAACAAATTGGTTGAAAAAGGTCAAAGATGCTCATATAATATAGTCAAAGAAGGTCAAAAGAGGTGGTAAATCATGCACAACATGTCTGACATCATAGAACAATACATTAAAAAGTTATTCGAAGAAAGTAATGAAGACGTGGTAGAAATTCAACGAGCAAATATTGCTCAACGGTTCGACTGTGTACCTTCTCAATTAAATTATGTCATTAAAACTAGATTCACAAACGAACATGGTTATGAAATAGAAAGTAAACGAGGTGGTGGAGGTTATATCCGAATCACCAAAATTGAAAATAAAGATGTAACGGGGTATATTAATCATCTGTTGCAAATCATTGGGCCATCCATTTCCCAGCAACAAGCTTACTATATTTTAGATGGTTTGCTAGATAAAGGTCTCATTAGTGAAAGAGAAGCAAGAATGATTCAAGTTATAGTTGATCGAGAGACTTTGAAAATGGATGTTGTTGCTCGAGATATTATTAGAGCGAATATTTTAAAACGTTTGTTACCAATCATTAGTTTTTATTAATAGAAAAGCGAGGTGTCTATGTGTGCTTTGCGAAAACTGCCATTTAAATGAAGCAGAGGTTAAACTTACAGTAAAAAGTAAAGAAGGCACTTCTGAGAAATGGGTATGTTCTATATGTGCTCAAGGTGAAAACCCTTGGCAACAAAATGAAACGCCATCCCCGCATTCTCAGTTTCAAGACGATATTGAAGAAGCATTTGTCGTCAAACAAATATTGCAACATTTGGCAACGAAACATGGTATTAATTTCCATGAAGTAGCTTTTCAAGAAGAGAAGCGATGTCCAACGTGTAAGATGACATTAAAAGATATTGCGCATGTAGGGAAATTCGGGTGTGCAAATTGTTATGCCACTTTCAAAGATGACATCGTAGATATAGTAAGACGCGTTCAAGGTGGACAATTTGAACACGTAGGTAAAACGCCTCGTTCGTCTCATAAGAAACTTGCCATCAAGAAACAAATTGAGGAAAAAACAAAATATCTCAATGTACTAATAGATGAACAAAACTTTGAAGAGGCTGCTATCGTTAGAGACGAAATAAAAGCATTGAAAGACGAGAGCGGGGTGGAACGCAATGAGTGATATGAATGCACATATCAGTGAATGGATGAAGGAAACTGAAGAATCTCCAATTGTTATGTCATCAAGAGTTCGATTGGCTAGAAATTTAGAAAATCACGTTCACCCACTCATGTTTCCATCAGAACAAGATGGCTTCAGAGTTATAAATGAAGTACAAGATGTATTGCCTGATTTAGATTTAATGCGTTTGGATACAATGGATCAACAAAACAAAATGAAACTTGTTGCAAAACATTTAATTAGTCCTGAACTGATTAAACAACCCGCATCAGCAGTGTTATTGAATAAAGATGAATCAATAAGTATTATGATTAATGAAGAAGATCATATACGCATACAAGCAATGGGCACCGATTTATCTTTACACGACTTATATAACAAAGCTAGTGAGATTGATGATACTTTAGATCAATCACTAGACATTAGTTATGATGAACATTTAGGATATTTAACTACGTGTCCAACAAATATTGGTACAGGTATGCGAGCAAGTGTGATGTTACACTTGCCAGGATTATCCATTATGAAACGTATGAATCGTATTGCACAGACAATTAATCGTTTCGGTTTTACAATTCGAGGTATATATGGAGAAGGCTCGCAAGTGTATGGCCATATTTATCAAATCTCAAATCAATTAACACTTGGTAAGACTGAAGATGAAATCATAGATAATTTAACTGAAGTTGTTCAACAAATCATAAATGAAGAAATGCAAATTCGTGAACGTTTAACTCAATACAATGAATTAGAAACGCTAGACCGTATTTATCGGTCATTGGGTATTTTACAAAATAGTCGAATCATTTCAATGGAAGAAGCTTCTTATCGTTTAAGTGAAGTGAAATTAGGTATCGATTTAGGGTATTTAACATTGAGTGATTTTAAATTTAATGAATTAATGGTAAGTATTCAATCAGCGTTTATCTATAACGATGAAGATGAAACAATCTCTGTAAATGAAAAGAGAGCAAATATATTAAGAGAATATACTCAATAGGAGGTACAAAAATATATGCTATTTGGTAGATTAACTGAACGTGCACAACGTGTCCTAGCACACGCACAAGAAGAAGCAATACGTTTAAATCATTCTAATATAGGTACAGAACATTTGTTATTAGGTTTAATGAAAGAACCAGAAGGTATTGCTGCTAAAGTATTAGAAAGCTTTAATATTACCGAAGATAAAGTGATTGAAGAAGTCGAAAAATTAATCGGTCACGGACAAGATCAAACAGGAACATTACATTATACACCAAGAGCTAAGAAAGTAATTGAACTTTCAATGGATGAAGCAAGAAAGTTACACCATAACTTTGTAGGTACAGAACACATATTACTAGGTTTAATTCGTGAAAATGAAGGCGTAGCTGCTCGCGTATTTGCTAATCTTGATTTAAATATTACAAAAGCGCGTGCCCAAGTCGTCAAAGCACTAGGTAGTCCTGAAATGAGCAATAAAAATGCTACAGCAAATAAATCAAATAATACCCCTACATTAGATGGATTAGCACGTGATTTAACTGTCATTGCCAAAGATGGAACGTTAGATCCAGTTGTTGGTAGAGATAAAGAAATTACTCGTGTAATTGAAGTGTTAAGTCGTCGTACTAAAAACAATCCTGTACTAATTGGTGAACCCGGTGTAGGTAAAACTGCAATTGCAGAAGGCCTTGCTCAAGCTATTGTTAATAATGAAGTACCTGAGACTCTTAAAGGTAAACGCGTGATGTCACTTGATATGGGAACAGTTGTAGCTGGTACTAAATATCGTGGTGAATTTGAAGAACGTTTGAAAAAAGTAATGGAAGAAATTCATCAAGCTGGTAACGTAATCTTATTCATTGATGAATTACACACATTAGTTGGTGCTGGTGGAGCTGAAGGCGCAATCGATGCGTCAAACATATTAAAACCAGCATTAGCACGTGGTGAATTACAATGTATCGGTGCGACAACATTAGATGAATATCGTAAAAACATCGAGAAAGATGCAGCGTTAGAACGTCGTTTCCAACCTATTCAAGTTGATGAACCAACAGTTGAAGACACAATTGCAATTTTAAAAGGATTACGTGACCGTTATGAAGCACATCACCGCATCAATATTTCAGATGAAGCACTTGAAGCGGCTGCTAAATTAAGTGATCGTTATGTATCAGATCGTTTCTTACCCGATAAAGCAATTGATTTAATTGATGAAGCAAGTTCAAAAGTAAGACTGAAAAGTCATACAACACCTAACAACTTGAAAGAAATTGAGCAAGAAATTGAAAAAGTAAAAAATGAAAAAGACGCAGCAGTTCATGCTCAAGAATTCGAAAATGCTGCTAATTTACGTGATAAACAAACTAAACTTGAAAAACAATATGAAGATGCCAAAAATGAGTGGAAAACAACTCAAGGCGATCAATCCACTTCTCTATCTAAAGAAGATATTGGTGAAGTCATTGCAGGTTGGACAGGTATCCCGCTTACAAAAATTAATGAAACTGAATCAGATCGATTATTAAATCTTGAACAAACGTTACATGATAGAGTTATAGGCCAAAATGATGCTGTAACTTCTATTAGTAAAGCGGTACGCCGTGCTCGTGCAGGATTGAAAGATCCTAAACGTCCAATCGGTAGTTTTATCTTCTTAGGTCCAACAGGTGTAGGTAAAACAGAATTAGCTAGAGCATTAGCAGAATCAATGTTTGGTGAAGAAGATGCAATGATTCGCGTTGATATGAGTGAGTTTATGGAAAAACATGCTGTGAGTCGTTTAGTTGGAGCGCCTCCAGGCTATGTAGGTCATGATGAAGGTGGCCAATTAACTGAGAAAGTAAGACGTAAACCATACTCAGTTATCTTATTTGATGAAATCGAAAAGGCGCATCCAGATGTATTTAATATTCTATTGCAAGTTCTAGACGATGGTCATTTAACTGATACAAAAGGACGTCAAGTTGATTTCCGAAATACAGTGATTATCATGACTTCAAATGTTGGTGCTCAAGAATTACAAGATCAACGCTTTGCTGGTTTCGGTGGCAGTTCTGAAGGTCATGACTATGAAACAATTCGCAAGACAATGATGAAAGAATTGAAAAATTCATTCCGCCCAGAGTTCTTAAACCGTGTTGACGACATCATCGTATTCCACAAACTTTCTAAAGATGAATTGAAAGAAATCGTTACAATGATGGTTAATAAACTAACACAACGACTATCTGAGCAAGATATTAATATTGTTGTAACTAATAAAGCAAAAGAAAAAATTGCTGAAGAAGGCTATGATCCAGAATACGGTGCCCGTCCATTAATCAGAGCTATTCAAAAAACAGTTGAAGATAACTTGAGTGAATTAATTTTAGACGGTAACCAAATTGAAGGTAAAGAAGTTGTCATCGACCATGATGGTGATGAATTTAAATATAATATCAATGAAAAAAATAATGGTATTTCAGATGAAGACAACGAAGTAACTGAAACTGAAGCATAATACAATAAAATTAATGTTAAATATAAGCTGAGACATATCATATTCGAATGTCTCAGCTTATATTTTTTTGATTTCAATGAATCAATTTTAATCATTATAAGTATTAATTATCACTAAAATAAATATAATCAAATTTATACTAATTTGCTTAAGTTTACATTTGTCATTGTGCAACGTTACATATAAAATAGATTTGTTCAAAGAAAAATCGGGGGTGCAATTTTGGCCAAAAAGAAAGTAATTTTTGAGTGTATGGCTTGCGGCTATCAATCTCCAAAATGGATGGGAAAGTGTCCTAATTGTGGGTCATGGAATCAAATGGAGGAAATTGTTGAAAAAGCTTCAAATCCTAAACACGGCGTAAAGACATCAACGTCTAGCGCAAAAGTCCAGAAATTAAATGATATCAAGAATGAAGTAACACCGAGAGTTCAGACAGAATCAAAAGAGTTCAACCGCGTTTTAGGTGGTGGCATTGTGAGTGGTTCTTTAGTGTTAATAGGTGGAGATCCTGGTATCGGTAAATCAACGTTATTACTGCAAATTTGTGCATCATTGTCACAAAAATTAAATGTACTGTATATTACAGGTGAAGAATCACTAAATCAAACTAAATTACGCGCCGATCGACTAGATGAAGATTCGAGTAATTTAAATGTGTTAGCAGAAACAGATTTAGAGGTAATACATCAAACAGTTCAACAAGCACAACCTGATATTTTAGTTGTGGATTCCATTCAAACAATATATCATCCTGAAATTAGTTCGGCACCTGGTTCTGTGTCTCAAGTTAGAGAAAGTACACAGAGTTTAATGAATATTGCTAAACAAATGAATATTGCAACATTTATCGTCGGACATGTTACAAAAGAAGGTCAAATTGCAGGACCGCGTCTATTAGAACATATGGTTGATACTGTACTGTACTTTGAGGGAGATGAGCATCATGCTTATCGTATCTTGAGAGCGGTTAAGAACCGTTTTGGTTCTACTAATGAAATGGGCATTTTTGAGATGAAACAAAGCGGGTTAAAAGGCGTTCATAATCCTTCTGAAATGTTCTTAGAGGAACGTTCTACCAATGTGCCGGGATCAACGATTGTAGCAACTATGGAAGGTACACGACCTCTATTAATAGAAGTTCAGGCCTTAGTGACGCCTACAACATTTAATAACCCTAGACGTATGGCAACAGGTATAGATCATAATCGTTTGAGTTTATTAATGGCTGTATTAGAGAAAAAAGAAAACTATTTATTACAACAACAAGATGCATATATTAAAGTAGCTGGTGGCGTTCGATTGACAGAGCCGGCAGTTGATTTAAGTGTTATAGTAGCAACAGCTTCAAGTTTTAAAGATAAAGCAGTAGATGGGCTTGATTGTTATATTGGAGAAGTAGGTTTGACCGGTGAAGTGAGACGTGTTTCTCGAATTGAACAACGTGTTCAAGAAGCAGCTAAATTAGGCTTTGAACGTGTTATTATTCCACAGACAAATATCGGTGGATGGCAATTTCCTGAGGGCATTAAAGTAGTAGGAGTGTCTACAGTACATGATGCACTAAAATATGCATTCAAATCGTAAATAAAGTGAAAAAGAGGTGAGACTTATGAAAGTATTAAAAGGAATTGTAATCATCATATATATTATTCTAGGTGCCGCACTTGGTATTTTGTTAATACCTGAAATACTCAAGGATTTTAATATTGATGGTTACCCATTTTTACATAACTATTATATTGATGGCTTAATTGGAATAGTAGTATTTTTCTTGATTTTTGGCATCTTTATTAATAAAGTTACGAAAACTTTTAAAGCCATTGAACATTGGATTATGCAACGCAGTGCTGTTGAAATTTTATTTGCAACACTTGGACTTATCATTGGATTATTTATATCAGTTATGGCTTCGTTTATTCTAGAAATGATTGGAAACACGATATTAAATCATCTAGTACCACTTATTATTACATTATTGCTATGTTATTTAGGTTTCCAATTTGGTTTGAAAAAGCGTGACGAAATGTTAATGTTCTTGCCGGAAAATATGGCACGCTCTATGTCTAAAAGTAATATTAGTGCTGTACCTAAACTTTTAGATACAAGTGCAATTATCGATGGACGTATTTTAGATGTCATTCGTTGTGGTTTTATAGATGGTGAAATCCTTATCCCGCAAGGTGTTATTAATGAACTTCAAGTTGTAGCTGACGCGAATGATAGTGTGAAACGTGAGAAAGGACAACGCGGTTTAGATATATTAAATGAATTGTATGACTTAGAGTATCCTACACGTGTGATACATCCACAAAAGTCTCACAGTGATATTGATGAACTATTGGTAAAGTTAGCACAGACTTATCATGCGCATGTGATTACTACCGATTTTAATTTAAATAAAGTATGTCACGTTCAAGGAATTAAAGCTTTAAATGTAAACGACTTATCTGAAGCAATTAAACCGAATGTTCATCAAGGTGACTGCATTAATATTCTATTGACTAAAATGGGTAAAGAGCCTGGTCAAGGTGTAGGCTATTTAGATGACGGCACAATGGTAGTCGTTGACAATGCGAAATCACTTGTAGGTAAATATGTAGATTTAGAAGTCATCAGTTTATTACAAACATCATCAGGACGTATTATTTTCGCTAAAAAAATAGACGATTCAGAGTAATGATAAATATGATCTTTAAACTTAGAGATTAAGAAGATATGTTCAATTATAAAAAAATTAAATTATTGTAGGTGATTAGGTTTCATGTGAAACGCTAAATGTGGAGGGCACTCTTTTCAAGAAGCGAAGCATGGAACCTATTTACATAAAGTAGATTTATGAATTAATGATAATCTATAGCGCAAACAAGTGACTTATCAAAGTGTTGATTTAGTGCTACAATAATGAAGAAATGCGAACTTTTATCTAAGGTTAATGTAAAGTGGAAAGTTATTCGGGAACATGTCTAAAATGATAGTTTAGAATAGCTTTTTTCTAATGGTTTGAAGGTGTTTCTTACTGGCGTAGAACGACTCGGTTAGAGTGTAAAGTTTGTAGCCTGTATTAGATAAAGCGTATAAATTCGAAGTTAAAACATAACTAATATTTATAGGAGTGAATACGATGAGTGAACGCATTAGAGTGAGATATGCGCCAAGTCCAACTGGATATTTACACATTGGTAATGCAAGAACTGCATTATTTAATTATTTATTTGCTAAGCATTATGATGGTGATTTCGTAGTGCGTATTGAAGATACGGATAGTAAACGTAATCTTGAAGATGGTGAGTCATCTCAATTTGATAACTTAAAATGGTTAGGATTAGATTGGGACGAATCAATCGATAAAGACAAAGGTTATGGACCTTATCGCCAATCAGAACGTGGTGATATCTATAATCCACTTATTCAACAATTATTGGACGAAGATAAAGCGTACAAATGTTACATGACTGAAGAAGAGCTTGAAAAAGAACGTGAAGATCAAATCACACGTGGTGAAATGCCTCGTTACGGTGGTCAACATGCACATTTAACTGAAGAAGAACGTCAACAATTTGAAGCTGAAGGTCGTCGCCCATCAATTAGATTCCGTGTGCCTCAAGATCAAATGTATACGTTTAATGATATGGTTAAAGGTGAAATTTCATTCGATTCAAACAATATAGGTGACTGGGTTATCGTTAAAAAAGATGGAATCCCTACCTATAACTTTGCTGTAGCTATCGATGATCATTACATGGAAATTTCCGATGTTATTCGTGGTGACGACCACGTTTCTAACACACCAAAACAACTTATGATTTATGAAGCATTTGGTTGGGAAGCGCCACGCTTTGGTCATATGTCGCTAATTGTTAATGAAGAACGTAAAAAATTAAGTAAACGTGATGGCCAAATTTTACAATTTATTGAGCAATACCGTGATTTAGGTTACTTGCCAGAAGCGTTATTTAACTTTATTACATTATTAGGTTGGTCTCCAGAAGGAGAGGAAGAAATCTTTTCTAAAGAAGAATTTATTAAGATCTTTGATGAAAAACGTCTCTCTAAATCACCAGCGATGTTCGATAGACAAAAATTAGCATGGGTTAATAACCAATATATGAAAACAAAAGATACTGACACAGTATTTGAACTTGCATTGCCTCATCTTATTAAAGCTAATTTAATCCCAGAATCTCCAAGTGAAGATGATAAAGAATGGGGTCGCAAATTAGTGGCACTATATCAAAAAGAAATGAGCTATGCTGGCGAAATTGTACCTTTATCTGAAATGTTCTTCCATGAAATGCCTGAATTAGGAGAAGAAGAACAAGAAGTCATTAATGGAGAACAAGTTCCTGAATTGATGACACATTTATATGGTAAATTAGAAGCTTTAGAGCCATTTGAAGCGGCTGACATTAAGAAAACAATTAAAGAAGTACAAAAGGAAACAGGTATTAAAGGTAAACAATTATTCATGCCTGTTCGTGTTGCCGTAACTGGTCAAATGCATGGTCCTGAGTTACCTAATACAATTGAAGTATTAGGTAAAGATAAAGTACTTTTACGATTGAAAAAATTCGTGTAAAGGACATCAGGCAAGTTGCACGAATGAGATGCTAATTTAACTTATCTAACACTTGAAATTTCACATTAAAGCAAATATGATAATGTTAAAGATGGCGAAGCCATTTTGGTATGAGTATTTAAAGGCGAAGGATTAGTAAATATTGGACTATGATTTCAGAGAGTGTACGGTTGCTGTGAGTACGCCATAGACGATGTTGAATGCACCTTTGTATAACCAACTAAATATAGTAAATGAGTATGATAAAGTGAATCTAGTAACCTATAGTTATATAGATATACTAGCTTGCATTTATCTAGAATACAGAGTGGAACCGTGCAATAGCGCCTCTAGCATCTTAAGTGTTAGGGGCGCTAATTATTTTATTTAGAGTGTATTTAAGTATTTTGTTATTAAATTTGGAAATTTTTCAACTTTTCAAAAAAATGAGGGGGGCGACAGTCTTGATAAAAAGAATGAGAGACGATGTGAAAATGGTATTCGAACAAGACCCAGCAGCTCGTACAACATTTGAGGTTATTACAACATATGCTGGATTACATGCAGTTTGGAGTCACCTTATTGCACACAAACTATATAATAAGAAACGCTACGTATTGGCGAGAATTATATCTCAAGTATCACGTTTCTTTACAGGTATTGAAATACATCCAGGCGCGAAAATTGGCAAACGCTTATTTATAGACCATGGTATGGGTGTAGTAATTGGTGAGACTTGTACAATTGGTGATAATGTGACTATTTATCAAGGTGTAACACTGGGTGGTACGGGTAAAGAAAAAGGAAAGCGTCACCCTGATATTGGCGATAATGTATTAATCGCAGCTGGGTCAAAAGTGTTAGGTAATATTCAAATTGATTCGAATGTGAATATTGGTGCGAATTCAGTGGTATTACAATCAGTTCCAAGTTACACGACTGTAGTCGGTATTCCTGGACATATTATTAAACAAGAGGGTAAACGTATCGGTAAAACATTTGATCACCGTAATTTACCTGACCCTTTATATGAACAAATTAAGCAACTAGAAAAACAACTTGAAAAAGCGAAGAACGGAGAGATTAAAGATGATTACATTATATAATACATTAACGCGTCAAAAAGAGACATTTGAACCTATCGAACCAGGTAAGGTGAAAATGTATGTCTGTGGTCCGACAGTATACAATTATATTCACATTGGTAATGCACGTCCTGCCATAAATTATGATGTTGTACGTAGATATTTTGAATATAAAGGATACGAAGTGATTTATGTTTCAAACTTCACAGATGTAGACGATAAATTAATAAACCGTTCTAAGGAATTGAATGAGAGTGTACCGGATATTGCAGATAGATACATTAAAGCATTTTATGAAGATGTTGGTGCATTAAACGTTAAGAAAGCGACTTCGAATCCACGTGTAATGAATCATATGGATGAGATTATTGATTTTATTAAAGAGCTAGTTGATGAAGGTTACGCTTATGAGAGTGACGGCGATGTCTACTTTAGAACACGCAAATTTGAAGGTTACGGTAAATTAAGCCATCAGTCATTAGATGATTTAAAGGTAGGAGCAAGAATAGAAGCTGGGGAACAAAAAGAAGATGCTTTAGACTTTACTTTATGGAAAAAAGCAAAACCAGGTGAAATTAGTTGGGAAAGTCCTTTTGGTGAAGGGCGTCCAGGTTGGCATATTGAATGTTCAGTAATGGCGTTTCATGAACTAGGCAAAACAATTGATATTCATGCTGGTGGTTCTGACTTACAATTCCCTCATCACGAAAACGAAATTGCGCAATCAGAAGCGCATAATCATGCCCCATTTGCTAATTACTGGATGCATAATGGTTTTATAAATATAGATAACGAGAAAATGAGTAAATCGTTAGGTAACTTTATACTAGTTCATGACATCATAAAAGAAGTAGATCCTGACGTACTACGATTCTTCATGATTAGCGTACATTATAGAAGTCCTATTAACTATAATCTAGAACTTGTTAATGCAGCTAAGAGTGGTTTAGAACGCATTCGTAATAGCTATCAATTGATAGAAGAACGTGAAACAATCGCGACAGACATCGTTGACCAATCTAAATATATCGAACAAATCGATGCTATTTTAGAGCAATTTGAGACAGTAATGGATGATGATTTCAACACTGCTAATGCTGTTACGGCTTGGTACGATTTATCTAAACTTGCGAATAAATATGTTTTAGAGAACAATACATCTACTCAAGTCATTTCTCGATTCAAAGAAGTTTATCAGATATTTAGTGATGTACTTGGAGTTCCACTAAAAGGTAATAAATCAGATATGTTACTTGATGAAGATATTGAAAAGCTTATCGAAGAACGTAATGAAGCGCGTAAAAATAAAGACTTTGCACGTGCAGATGAAATAAGAGATATGCTTAAAGAACAAAACATTATATTAGAGGATACGCCACAAGGTGTACGCTTTAAACGTGGATAATATGGATATTAAATTGTTAAACCCGTTAACATTAGCCTACATGGGTGACGCAGTGTTGGACCAGCACGTGCGAGAATATATCGTTCTTAAATTACAAAGTAAGCCTAATCGATTGCATCAAGTTTCGAAAAGTTATGTGTCTGCGAAAAGTCAGGCGCAAACTTTAGAAACATTATTTGAAATGGGTTGGTTCACGGATGAAGAATTAGATATTGTTAAAAGAGGTCGTAATGCTAAAAGTCACACTAAGGCTAAAAATACGGATATTCAAACTTATCGTAAAAGTTCTGGTTTAGAAGCAGTCATTGGATATTTATATTTAGATCATCAAGAAGAAAGATTGGAAAATTTACTTGATATGATTGTTCAAACAGTCAATGAAAGGTAGTGAAAACAGTGGAAGATATCGTTATTGTCGGTAGGCATGCTGTTAAAGAAGCGATTGTTTCTGGCCATACAATTAATAAAATTTGGATACAAGAGGGAATCAGAAAGCAACAAATCAATGATATTTTACAAAATGCTAAAGAGCAAAAATTGATTGTGCAAACAGTTCCAAAATCCAAATTAGATAATTTAGCAAATGCACCTCATCAAGGTGTTGCTGCACTTATTGCACCATATGAATATGCTGATTTCGATCAATTTATTCAATCTCAAAAGGATAAAGAAGGTTTATCAACTGTAGTGATTTTAGATGGCCTTGAAGATCCGCATAACTTAGGCTCTATATTGAGAACGGCAGATGCTAGCGGTGTTGATGGTGTTATTATTCCTAAAAGACGTTCAGTAGCATTAACGCAAACAGTTGCTAAAGCGTCAACAGGTGCGATACAACATGTTCCAGTTATGCGTGTTACGAATTTAGCAAAAACAATTGACGAATTAAAAGAACATGGCTACTGGGTAGCAGGTGCTGAAGCGGATAATGCAACAGACTATAGAGAAATGGCGGCGGATATGCCATTAGCTATCGTTATCGGTAGTGAAGGACAAGGCATGAGTAGATTAGTGAAAGATAAATGTGATTTTTACATTAAAATACCTATGGTTGGACATGTTAATAGCCTCAATGCATCGGTAGCTGCTAGTTTAATGATGTATGAAGTATATCGTAAACGTCATCAAATCGGAGATAACGCATGAAAGATAAATATTTGATAATTGATGGCTACAATATGATTGGACAGTCACCTGAACTCGGTAAAATTGCAAAAGATAATTTGCAAGAAGCACGAGAGCAATTATTAGATGCTATAGCAAACTATAATGCTGTTGTAGCTGATGAAATTGTATGTGTGTTTGATGCGTATGAACAAACAGGTATAGAAAGAGAATACATTTATCATGGTGTAAAAACAGTATTTACAAAAGAAAAAGAGACTGCGGATAGCTATATAGAACGTTATGTTTATAACTTATATAACAAGCACACGACACATATTACCGTTGTAACCAGTGATATGAGCGAGCAACATGCAATATTTGGTGCTGGCGCATATCGTTTATCTTCGAGAGAGATGTGGCGTGATTTAAGAGAAAATGAAATCACTGTGAGTAAGTCATTAGATGATTTCACAGAAAGTAAACCGAGAACTCGCATTTCGTTATCAAATGATGTATTAGCAGAATTTGAAAAGATTAGACGTGGAAATCATAACAAAGATTAAAATCGTCCACTTGTCTTTTGAAAATGACTTCATATAAACTTTGCCTAACTTAATTTGAAAGGTAAGGTTTATGGCGCATCAATTTATACAACTAGAGAAGATCTTTAAAGCATTCCAAAATAGTCGTAGTAGTCACGAACAAGAGAGATTATTTATAGATATAGTAAACCACATACAACCTAAACTTTTTATAAAATTTAAAAATTATGGAATGAAAAATGAAGATATTGAAGATTTAGTACAAGAAACTTTAATCAGGATTTATTTAGCACTTCATACATTTGATTTTAGTACAGACGTTCCCTTCGAACATTATTTGAATTGTATCGTACGATCGATGCGAAATGATTTTTGGAGAAGAAAATACATTGAGACTGATAAGCACGAAAGCATCATTAATGACTATGTTATTGACTACAAATTGAATCAATCAAGTAAACATATTGAAGATATCTGTATGATAAAAGAGAAGCGAGAATTGCTAGCGAGTAGTTTAACAGTATTAAGTCGATTCGAGCGAAGCGTAGCTGAATTACTAATGTCTGATTATTCACCTAATGAAATTGCAAAACAGCTAGGTATTAAAGATAAAGTGGTTTACAATAGTATTCAACGTTGTAAAATGAAAATGAAGTACTATTTATTGAGGCGTCTTTATTAAGTTGTATCAACTCATACATAACGGCGCTTGTTTGACATTTAATGTTAGGTTTATGTATAGTATACTGGTATTAAAATGAGCAAAGGTGAACTGATTTGAAAAAAGTACCTTTAATTTGTGAGGTTTGTGGTACTAGAAATTATAACGTACCGAAAAAAGAAACTTCTGCAACGAGACTAGAAATAAAAAAATATTGTTCGAGATGTAATGCACATACGATTCATAAAGAGTCTAAATAATAGTGAAAGTACTGCTATTAGAGTTAACGGTTAACTAACTGTGAGTATGGAGGTAATTTTGATGGCTAAAGATAAGGGCACAAACAAAGAAAAAGATAGTTTCTTCCAAGGCGTTAAAAGTGAAATGGAAAAAACGAGTTGGCCAACAAAAGAAGAACTTTTTAAATATACTGTAATTGTAGTTTCTACAGTAATCTTCTTTATGGTCTTTTTCTGGGTATTAGATATAGGTATTGGGAATTTAATTGAACTATTTAGATAAGAATAAGGAGTGACAACATGTCTGAAGAGGTTGGCGCAAAGCGTTGGTATGCTGTGCATACGTATTCTGGATATGAGAATAAAGTTAAGAAGAATTTAGAAAAAAGAGTAGAATCAATGAATATGACAGAACAGATTTTTAGAGTTGTCATACCTGAAGAGGAAGAAACACAAGTTAAAGATGGTAAAGCTAAAAAGCAACTTAAAAAAACGTTCCCTGGTTATGTACTTGTAGAACTAGTGATGACTGATGAATCTTGGTATGTAGTACGTAACACACCTGGTGTTACAGGCTTCGTTGGTTCAGCTGGAGCAGGTTCTAAACCAAACCCATTATTACCTGAAGAAATGCGATTCATTTTAAAACAAATGGGACTTAAAGAAAAAACAATCGACGTAGAATTAGAAGTCGGAGAACAAGTTCGTATTAAATTTGGACCGTTCGCTAATCAAGTTGGAGAAGTTCAAGAAATCGAACCTGATAAATTTAAATTAACAGTATTAGTTGATATGTTTGGAAGAGAAACACCAGTTGAAGTTGAATTTGATCAAATAGAAAAACTATAATCAATTAAATTTTAAAAACATCGAACAACAAAAAAGATGAAATTTTACTATTGCTTTTTAAGTTGGTTCAGTGTTAAAATAATGTGGTCGCGTTTTTATAGCGCTCATTTCGTCACGAAATGTTTATGAGTGGGAGGGCAAAACTGAGCCCTGTGACCACATCACGATATCAAGGAGGTGCACATCGTGGCTAAAAAAGTAGAAAAAGTAGTTAAATTACAAATTCCTGCAGGTAAAGCGAACCCAGCACCACCAGTTGGTCCAGCATTAGGTCAAGCAGGTGTGAACATCATGGGATTCTGTAAAGAATTCAACGCACGTACACAAGAACAAGCAGGTTTAATCATTCCGGTAGAAATCAGTGTTTATGAAGATCGTTCATTTACATTCATTACTAAAACTCCACCGGCTCCAGTACTACTTAAAAAAGCAGCTGGCGTAGAAAAAGGTTCTGGTGAACCTAACAAAACTAAAGTTGCTACAGTAACTAAAGATCAAGTACGTGAAATTGCTCAAACTAAAATGCAAGACTTAAACGCTGCAGACGAAGAAGCAGCTATGCGTATTATCGAAGGTACTGCTCGTAGTATGGGTATCACTGTACAATAATTAATGAATACAAAGTTAGTTTAATTTTGAAATAAACTGATAGACGATAGCAGGTAACAGAAATGACAACGACAATATTGTCTATGATTAGTCTGGGTGACTAGTAATCTTTCTTAAGATTACTCAAACATTAGACATTCATCTGTTATCTGCTCTTAACTTGTGTTAGGCACAAGTAAGCGTGGGAGGAAATTCCGCTAAAACCACTAAAGGAGGAACAATAAATGGCTAAAAAAGGTAAAAAGTATCAAGAAGCAGCTAATAAAGTTGATCGTACTAAACATTATAGTGTTGAAGAAGCAATCAGCTTAGCTAAAGAAACAAGCATTGCTAACTTTGACGCATCAGTTGAAGTTGCTTTCCGTTTAGGAATTGATACACGTAAAAATGACCAACAAATCCGTGGTGCAGTAGTATTACCAAACGGAACTGGTAAATCACAACGTGTATTAGTATTTGCTAAAGGTGACAAAATCACTGAAGCAGAAGAAGCAGGCGCAGATTACGTAGGTGAATCTGAATACGTACAAAAAATCCAACAAGGTTGGTTCGACTTTGACGTAGTAGTAGCTACACCAGACATGATGGGCGAAGTAGGTAAATTAGGTCGTGTATTAGGACCTAAAGGTTTAATGCCAAACCCTAAAACTGGTACAGTAACTATGGACGTTAAAAAAGCTGTTGAAGAAATCAAAGCTGGTAAAGTTGAATACCGTGCTGAAAAAGCAGGTATTGTACATGCTTCAATCGGTAAAGTTTCATTCAGCGATGAAAAATTAGTTGAAAACTTCAAAACTTTACAAGATGTATTAGCTAAAGCTAAACCATCATCTGCTAAAGGTACTTACTTCAAATCTGTTGCTGTAACTACAACAATGGGTCCTGGAGTTAAAATTGATACTTCATCATTCAAATTATAATTAAGTGTAAACTTATTTAATTATAGAACCTGTGACTTTCGAATGTCACAGGTTATTGTTATGTATATACAGAAATAACTTTTGTGTGAACATGATGTTATCTATAAATGGGATTTATTTATTCCGAGCATATTGAAGTCTATGTCTTTATATATGATGGCGAAGAAACAAGTAGTCGATAGAGAAGTAATAACTTTATCTCATTTTATAGAAAAAATTGGAAAAGTGATTGACATATTACAATAATGAGGTTATATTATTTATTGTGATTATTTTACCTAAGACAGTAGGAGTTATAGTATAACTTAAAAATTATCCTGCCGAGGCTAAAATTGACTTGAACGTGTGATCATAAAAATGATCTTTCAAGCGCTTTTTGCCGTGGGTAGAAAGTGCTTTTTTTATTGAGAAATTTAAAAAGCACCAAAAATAAAAATGGAGGTGTCTGAATGTCTGCTATTATCGAAGCTAAAAAACAACAAGTTGATGTTATTGCTGAACAACTTAAAAATTCAGTTTCAACTGTTATCGTTGACTACCGTGGCTTAACAGTTGCAGAAGTAACTGAACTACGTTCACAATTACGTGAAGCTGGTGTTGAGTACAAAGTTTACAAAAACACTATGGTTCGTCGTGCAGCTGAACAAGCAGGTATCAAAGGCTTAGATGAATTCTTAACAGGTCCTACAGCTGTTGCAACTTCAACTGAAGATGTAGTAGCACCAGCGAAAGTTATCGCAGGATTTGCTAAAGAACATGAAGCTTTAGAAATCAAAACAGGCGTTATGGAAGGTAGCGTTATTTCAGCAGAAGAAGTTAAAACTGTTGGTTCATTACCTTCACACGATGGTCTTGTTTCTATGCTTTTATCAGTATTACAAGCTCCAGTACGCAACTTCGCTTATGCGGTTAAAGCTGTTGGAGAACAAAAAGAAGAAAGCGCTGAATAATTGCGCATAAAAAATTAAAATAATTGGAGGAAATATAAAATGGCTAATCAAGAACAAATCATTGAAGCAATTAAAGAAATGTCAGTATTAGAATTAAACGATTTAGTAAAAGCAATTGAAGAAGAATTTGGTGTAACAGCAGCAGCTCCTGTAGCAGCAGCTGGTGCAGCTGGTGGCGGAGACGCAGCAGCAGAAAAAACTGAATTTGACGTTGAGTTAACTTCAGCTGGATCTTCAAAAATCAAAGTTGTTAAAGCAGTTAAAGAAGCAACTGGCTTAGGCTTAAAAGATGCTAAAGAATTAGTAGATAACGCACCTAAAGTAATCAAAGAAGGCGTTGCTAAAGAAGAAGCTGAAAAACTTAAAGAACAATTAGAAGAAGTTGGAGCTACTGTAGAATTAAAATAATTCTAGTATCTTAACTTAATATCGAAGGTTATGTGTTTTTGATGTATTAATAATGCATTATCAGAACTAACCCGAATTCTTTGAGAAATTAAAACCCCGTTATCACGATAACGGGGTTTTTACTTCATTTTCTAGTAAAATAAAGATGAACAATGAAAAAAGAGGTGACGTTATGGGACACTATTATGATGAAAATCCAAATGTACAAAGTGATGAAAGAGTTATTCAATATCATTATCATTCCCATCAATTAAATTTAACTACAGATGCAGGTGTGTTCTCAAAAGCACAAGTAGATTTTGGATCAGATACGTTAGTACAAACATTTTTAAACGAGCATCCTCCTGGACCAAGTAAGACGATTGCTGATGTCGGATGCGGGTATGGTCCGATAGGATTAATGATTGCAAAAGTTTCGCCACATCATCAAATTACTATGGTTGATGTGAATCATCGTGCCTTAAATCTTGCTGAAAAGAATAAAAAAGCAAATCAAATTGATAACGTCATTATCAAAGAAAGTGATGGTTTATCACAACTAAAGGATAGTCATTTTAATTATGTACTAACCAATCCTCCCATTAGAGCTGGCAAAGAAGTTGTTCATCGTATTTTTGAAGAAGCATATCAACAGTTAAATTCACAAGGTGAGTTGTACGTTGTGATTCAAAAGAAACAAGGTATGCCTTCTGCTAAAAAGAAAATGGAAGAAATTTTCAATAATGTCGAAGTTGTTAACAAGAATAAAGGATACTATATATTGAAAAGCCGAAAAGGTTGATTTCAAAGTTGTATTCTGATATAGTTATAAAATGTAAAAAATTATGTTCAATAAGTGTGTACTTTTACGCGAAAAGAGTACGATAAACAAGAATAAATGTAGAATCGAAAATGGTGTCATCAACTGTGTTGCCGTTTTCTTTTTGTCTTGTTATACGATTTTTACGCGTATTGGTTCATCACACAATATTTGAGGGGTGAATCTGTTTGGCAGGTCAAGTTGTCCAATATGGAAGACATCGTAAACGTAGAAATTATGCGAGAATTTCAGAAGTATTAGAATTACCAAACTTAATAGAAATTCAAACTAAATCTTACGACTGGTTCCTAAAAGAAGGTTTATTAGAAATGTTCCGTGATATTTCTCCAATTGAAGATTTCACAGGTAACCTTTCTTTAGAGTTTGTAGATTATCGATTAGGTGAACCAAAATATGATTTAGAAGAATCAAAAAACCGTGACGCTACTTATGCTGCACCTCTTCGTGTTAAAGTACGTCTAATAATCAAAGAAACTGGCGAAGTTAAAGAACAAGAAGTATTTATGGGTGACTTCCCATTAATGACAGATACAGGTACATTCGTAATCAATGGTGCAGAACGTGTAATCGTGTCTCAATTAGTACGTTCACCATCCGTTTATTTCAATGAGAAAATTGACAAAAACGGTCGTGAAAATTATGATGCGACAATTATCCCTAACCGTGGTGCATGGTTAGAATATGAAACAGATGCTAAAGATGTAGTTTATGTACGTATTGATAGAACGCGTAAATTACCATTAACAGTATTATTACGTGCTTTAGGCTTCTCAAATGATCAAGAAATTATTGATTTATTAGGAGACAGTGAATATTTACGTAATACGCTTGAAAAAGATGGCACTGAAAATACTGAGCAAGCATTATTAGAAATATACGAACGTTTACGTCCTGGTGAGCCACCAACAGTTGAAAATGCGAAAAGTTTACTTTATTCACGCTTTTTCGACCCTAAACGTTATGATTTAGCAAGTGTTGGTCGTTACAAAGCTAATAAAAAATTACACTTAAAACACCGCTTATTTAACCAAAAATTAGCAGAACCAATCGTTAATAGCGAAACTGGTGAAATTGTTGCCGAAGAAGGTACAGTTTTAGACCGTCGTAAATTAGACGAAATTATGGAAGTTTTAGAAACAAATGCTAATAGTGAAGTGTTTGAATTAGAAGGTACAGTTATTGATGAACCTGTTGAGATTCAATCAATCAAAGTTTACGTACCAAATGATGAAGAAGGTCGTACGACTACTGTAATTGGTAATGCATTACCAGATTCAGAAGTTAAATGTATTACACCAGCAGATATTATTGCTTCAATGAGTTATTTCTTTAACTTGTTAAATGGCATTGGTTATACAGATGATATTGACCACTTAGGAAACCGTCGTTTACGTTCAGTTGGTGAATTATTACAAAACCAATTCCGTATCGGTTTGTCAAGAATGGAACGTGTTGTACGTGAAAGAATGTCAATTCAAGACACAGACTCTATCACACCACAACAATTAATTAATATCCGTCCAGTTATTGCGTCAATTAAAGAGTTCTTCGGTAGCTCTCAATTATCACAATTCATGGACCAAGCCAATCCATTAGCTGAGTTAACGCATAAACGTCGTCTTTCTGCATTAGGACCTGGTGGTTTAACACGTGAACGTGCTCAAATGGAAGTACGTGACGTTCACTACTCTCACTATGGTCGTATGTGTCCAATCGAGACTCCAGAGGGACCAAACATTGGTTTGATTAACTCATTATCAAGTTATGCACGTGTGAATGAATTTGGTTTCATTGAAACACCATATCGTAAAGTAGACTTAGACACTAACTCTATTACAGATCAAATCGACTACTTAACAGCTGATGAAGAAGATAGCTATGTAGTTGCTCAAGCGAACTCTCGCTTAGATGAAAATGGTCGTTTCTTAGATGATGAAGTCGTATGTCGTTTCCGTGGTAATAACACAGTTATGGCTAAAGAGAAAATGGACTACATGGACGTATCTCCTAAACAAGTAGTTTCAGCTGCGACAGCATGTATTCCTTTCCTTGAAAATGATGACTCTAACCGTGCATTAATGGGTGCAAACATGCAACGTCAAGCAGTACCATTGATGAACACAGAAGCACCATTTGTTGGTACAGGTATGGAACATGTTGCTGCACGTGACTCAGGCGCTGCAATTACAGCTAAATATAGAGGTCGCGTTGAACATGTTGAATCTAAAGAAATCTTAGTTCGTCGTTTAGTAGAAGAAAACGGTACTGAACATGAAGGTGAATTAGATCGTTATCCATTAGCTAAATTCAAACGTTCAAACACTGGTACTTGTTACAACCAACGTCCAATTGTTTCAGTTGGCGATGTCGTTGAATATAATGAAATTTTAGCTGACGGACCATCAATGGAATTAGGTGAAATGGCATTAGGTCGTAACGTTGTCGTTGGTTTCATGACTTGGGACGGTTACAACTATGAGGATGCTGTTATTATGAGTGAACGTCTAGTTAAAGATGACGTTTATACTTCAATTCATATTGAAGAATATGAATCTGAAGCTCGTGATACTAAACTAGGACCTGAAGAAATCACTCGTGATATTCCAAACGTTTCAGAAAATGCACTTAAAAACTTAGATGATCGTGGTATTGTCTACGTTGGTGCTGAAGTTAAAGACGGTGACATCTTAGTAGGTAAAGTAACGCCTAAAGGTGTGACTGAATTAACAGCTGAAGAAAGATTATTACACGCTATCTTCGGTGAAAAAGCACGTGAAGTACGTGATACATCATTACGTGTACCTCACGGAGCTGGTGGTATCGTTCTAGATGTTAAAGTGTTTAACCGTGAAGAAGGCGATGATACTTTATCTCCAGGCGTTAACCAATTAGTACGTGTATACATCGTACAAAAACGTAAAATCCATGTTGGGGACAAAATGTGTGGTCGTCATGGTAACAAAGGGGTTATCTCTAAGATTGTACCTGAAGAAGATATGCCTTACTTACCAGATGGACGTCCAATTGATATCATGTTAAACCCACTTGGTGTACCATCTCGTATGAACATCGGACAAGTATTAGAATTACACTTAGGTATGGCTGCTAAAAACTTAGGCATCCATGTTGCATCTCCAGTATTCGATGGTGCGAACGATGATGATGTATGGTCAACAATCGAAGAAGCAGGTATGGCTCGTGACGGTAAAACAGTCTTATACGATGGTAGAACTGGTGAACCATTCGATAATCGTATTTCTGTTGGTGTTATGTACATGCTTAAACTTGCACATATGGTTGACGATAAATTACACGCTCGTTCAACTGGTCCATACTCACTAGTTACACAACAACCGCTTGGTGGTAAAGCACAATTCGGTGGACAACGTTTCGGTGAGATGGAGGTATGGGCACTAGAAGCATATGGTGCTGCTTACACATTACAAGAAATCTTAACTTACAAATCTGACGATACAGTAGGACGTGTTAAAACTTACGAAGCTATCGTTAAAGGTGAAAACATCTCTAGACCAAGTGTTCCAGAATCATTCCGCGTATTGATGAAAGAATTACAAAGTTTAGGTTTAGATGTCAAAGTTATGGATGAACAAGATAATGAAATCGAAATGGCTGATGTTGATGATGAAGATGCAACTGAGCGCAAAGTAGATTTACAACAAAAAGATGTTCCTGAAACTCAAAAAGAAACTACTGACTAATTAGAATTTGAAGTTATAAAAAAAGTAAGGGATTAGAAACTCAGTTCGATTTAAACTTAAAATAAGCTAATCGTGCTGATTTCTTCCCTACAATCATATGACTTGTTTTAGTTTCAATAGATGTAAATCAATCAAATAGCACAGCTAATCTAAATTGAAGGAGGTAGGCTCCTTGATTGATGTAAATAATTTCCATTATATGAAAATCGGTTTAGCCTCACCTGAAAAAATCCGTTCATGGTCATACGGTGAAGTAAAAAAACCAGAAACAATCAACTATCGTACATTGAAACCAGAAAAAGATGGTCTTTTCTGTGAAAGAATTTTTGGACCTACAAAAGACTGGGAATGTAGTTGTGGTAAGTACAAACGTGTACGCTACAAAGGCATGGTTTGTGACAGATGTGGTGTAGAAGTAACTAAATCTAAAGTACGTCGTGAAAGAATGGGACACATTGAATTAGCTGCTCCAGTTTCACATATTTGGTATTTCAAAGGTATTCCAAGTCGTATGGGTCTTTTATTAGACATGTCTCCTAGAGCATTAGAAGAAGTTATTTATTTCGCTTCATATGTTGTAGTAGATCCAGGTCCAACAGGCTTAGAGAAAAAATCATTATTATCTGAAGCTGAATTCAGAGAATATTATGATAAATACCCAGGTCAATTTGTAGCTAAAATGGGTGCTGAAGGTATTAAAGACCTATTAGAAGAAATTAACTTAGACGAAGAATTAAAATCATTACGTGACGAATTAGAATCTGCAACTGGTCAAAGATTGACACGTGCGATTAAACGTTTAGAAGTTGTTGAATCATTCAGAAACTCTGGTAATAATCCAGCATGGATGATTTTAGACGTACTTCCAATTATTCCACCTGAAATCCGTCCAATGGTTCAGTTAGATGGAGGACGTTTCGCAACAAGTGATTTAAATGATTTATACCGTCGTGTTATTAACCGTAATAATCGTTTAAAGCGTTTATTAGACTTAGGTGCTCCTGGCATCATCGTTCAAAACGAAAAACGTATGTTGCAAGAAGCAGTTGATGCTTTAATCGATAACGGTCGTCGTGGTCGTCCAGTTACTGGTCCAGGTAACAGACCATTGAAATCACTTTCACATATGTTGAAAGGTAAACAAGGTCGTTTCCGTCAAAACTTACTTGGTAAACGTGTTGACTATTCAGGTCGTTCAGTTATCGCTGTTGGTCCAAGCTTAAAAATGTATCAATGTGGATTACCTAAAGAAATGGCACTTGAATTGTTCAAGCCATTCGTAATGAAGGAATTAGTTCAACGTGAAATTGCTACTAACATCAAAAATGCTAAAAGTAAAATTGAGCGTATGGACGATGAAGTATGGGACGTATTGGAAGATGTAATTAGAGAACACCCTGTATTACTTAACCGTGCACCTACACTTCACAGATTAGGTATCCAAGCATTCGAACCTACATTAGTTGAAGGTCGTGCTATCCGTCTACATCCACTTGTAACAACAGCTTACAACGCGGACTTTGACGGTGACCAAATGGCCGTTCACGTTCCTTTATCTAAAGAAGCACAAGCTGAAGCACGTATGTTAATGTTAGCTGCTCAAAACATCTTGAACCCTAAAGATGGTAAACCTGTCGTAACACCATCACAAGATATGGTATTAGGTAACTATTACTTAACATTAGAACGTAAAGATGCAGTGAACACTGGTACTATCTTTAATGATACAAACGAAGTGCTTAAAGCTTATGCAAATGGCTATGTTCATTTACACACTCGTATTGGTGTACACGCGAAATCATTTAACAACCCTACATTCACAGAAGCTCAAAACAACAAAATTTTAGCTACTTCAGTAGGTAAAATAATTTTCAATGAAATCATTCCTGATTCATTCGCATTCATCAATGAACCTAGTCAAACAAATCTTGAAGGTAAAACACCTGACAAATACTTTATTGATCCAACTCAATTAGGTGAAGGTGGACTTAAAGCATACTTTGAAGAACAAGAACTTATTGAACCGTTCAATAAAAAATTCTTAGGTAATATTATTGCCGAAGTCTTCAATAGATTCAGTATCACTGATACATCTATGATGCTTGATCGTATGAAAGATTTAGGTTTCAAATTCTCATCTAAAGCTGGTATCACTGTTGGTGTAGCAGATATTGTGGTACTTCCAGATAAACAAGACATTTTAGATAAGCACGAAAAATTAGTAGAACGTGTATCTAAACAATTTAATCGTGGTTTAATTACTGAAGATGAACGTTATAATGCCGTTGTTGAAATTTGGACAGATGCCAAAGATCAAATTCAAGGCGAATTAATGCAATCTCTTGAGAAAACAAACCCAATCTTCATGATGAGTGATTCTGGTGCACGTGGTAATGCATCTAACTTTACACAATTAGCTGGTATGCGTGGTTTAATGGCCGCACCATCAGGTAAAATTATTGAGTTACCAATCACATCTTCATTCCGTGAAGGTTTAACAGTGTTAGAATACTTCATCTCTACACACGGTGCGCGTAAAGGTCTTGCCGATACAGCCCTTAAAACAGCTGACTCTGGTTACCTTACTCGTCGTCTTGTTGACGTTGCTCAAGACGTTATTGTTCGTGAAGAAGACTGTGGCACAGACCGCGGCTTACTAGTTTCTGATATCAAAGAAGGTACAGAAATGATCGAACCATTCATCGAACGTATTGAAGGACGTTATTCTAAAGAAACAATTCGTCATCCTGAAACTGATGAAATCATCATCCGTCCAGACGAATTAATCACTGCTGAAATCGCTAAAAAAATTACTGATGCCGGTATTGAACAAATGTACATCCGATCAGCATTTACATGTAACACACGTCACGGTGTATGTGAAAAATGTTACGGTAAGAACCTTGCTACTGGTGAAAAAGTTGAAGTGGGTGAAGCAGTTGGTACAATCGCTGCCCAATCAATCGGTGAACCTGGTACCCAACTTACAATGCGTACATTCCATACAGGTGGTGTAGCAGGTAGCGATATCACTCAAGGTCTTCCACGTATCCAAGAGATCTTCGAAGCACGTAATCCAAAAGGTCAAGCTGTGATTACTGAAATCGAAGGTGTCGTTGAAGATATTAAATTAGCAAAAGATCGCCAACAAGAAATTGTTGTTAAAGGTGCTAATGAAACAAGATCTTACTTAGCTTCAGGTACTTCTAGATTAAAAGTAGAAGTCGGTCAATCAGTTGAACGTGGTGAAGTATTAACTGAAGGTTCAATCGAACCTAAGAACTTCCTAGCTGTTGCTGGTTTAAATGCGACTGAAAGCTACTTACTTAAAGAAGTTCAAAAAGTTTATCGTATGCAAGGTGTAGAAATTGACGATAAACACGTTGAAGTAATGGTAAGACAAATGTTACGTAAAGTTAGAATCATCGAAGCTGGTGATACTAAGTTATTACCTGGTTCATTGGTTGACATTCATAGCTTTACAGATGCAAACAGAGAAGCGTTTAAAGAACGTAAACGTCCAGCAACTGCTAAACCAGTATTGCTTGGTATTACAAAAGCTTCTCTTGAAACTGAAAGCTTCTTATCAGCAGCATCATTCCAAGAAACAACTCGTGTACTTACAGATGCAGCAATCAAAGGTAAACGTGACGACTTACTTGGACTTAAAGAAAACGTTATTATTGGTAAGTTAATTCCAGCTGGTACTGGTATGAGACGTTATAGTGACGTTAAATATGATAAAGCTGAAACACCAGTTACTGAAACTGAAGAAGCAGAAATCATTGAATAATAAATGAAATAATACTGAATTCATATTCATTTCAATATCTACGAGACGGGACTTATCAATCTTTTAAGACGATAGTCTCGCTCTCGTTCTTTATTTTTTATAATTAGTAAAAAGCCTGCAAAATATGTTGACTTAATACTGATTTAAGTGTTATTATTGTAAAGGTTGATGCAAGCAGAACTTTGGAGGATATTTTAATGTCTAATGAAAAAGTTGCACGCTTTAACAAACAACACTATGTAGTTGGTCTTAAAGAAACGCTTAAAGCGTTAAATAGAGATCAAGTTGCATCTTTGATTATTGCTCAAGACGTTGAGGTACATTTGTTAGCTCACGTATTTAGTTTAATCAATCATAAAAATATACCTATTATTTATTTTCAAAGCAAGCATGCTTTAGGAAGTTATGTAGGTATTAACGTTAATGCGACAATTGTTGCATTATTGAATGAGAATTAGTAAGTATATTGCTTACTAAATTTTATTTAACCTAAAAATGAACCACCTGGATGTGTGGAATTAAAAAGTGAAGAGAGGAGGACATTTCAATGCCAACTATTAACCAATTAGTACGTAAACCTAGACAAAGCAAATCTAAAAAATCAGATTCACCAGCTTTAAACAGAGGTTTTAATAGTAAAAAGAAACAATTTACTAACTTAAATTCACCTCAAAAACGTGGTGTTTGTACTCGTGTAGGTACTATGACACCTAAAAAACCTAACTCAGCGTTACGTAAATATGCACGTGTGCGTTTATCAAACAATATTGAAATCAACGCATACATCCCTGGTATCGGCCATAACTTACAAGAACACAGTGTAGTACTTGTACGTGGTGGACGTGTAAAAGACTTACCTGGTGTGCGTTACCACATCGTACGTGGTGCACTTGATACTTCAGGTGTCGACGGACGTAGACAAGGCCGTTCATTATACGGAACTAAAAAACCTAAAAATTAAGTTTAAGATTGTGTAAATTTTAATTTCAATTTTTAATAATATACTATAATAGGAAGGGAGGATTTTAATTATGCCTCGTAAAGGATCAGTACCTAAAAGAGACGTATTACCAGATCCAATTCATAACTCTAAATTAGTTACAAAATTGATCAACAAAATCATGTTAGATGGTAAACGTGGAACAGCACAAAGAATTCTTTATTCAGCATTTGACCTTGTAGAACAAACGCAGTGGTCGTGATGCTTTAGAAGTATTTGAAGAAGCAATCAACAACATTATGCCAGTATTAGAAGTAAAAGCTCGTCGTGTGGGTGGTTCAAACTACCAAGTACCAGTTGAGGTTCGCCCAGAACGTCGTACTACTCTAGGATTACGTTGGTTAGTTAACTACGCTCGTCTTCGTGGTGAAAAAACTATGGAAGATCGTTTAGCTAACGAAATCTTAGATGCTGCTAATAATACAGGTGGTGCCGTTAAGAAACGTGAGGACACTCACAAAATGGCTGAAGCGAATAAAGCATTCGCTCACTACCGCTGGTAAGATTAAAGCTTTAACCCTGAGTGTGTTCCGTCACATTGGTTTACCAAATAAGATGGCTCATGCTTAGGGCATCGCCATATTCAATAGTACTTATTCAGTAATTACTGGAAGGAGAAAAACAATGGCTAGAGACTTTTCTTTGAAAAACACTCGTAACATCGGTATCATGGCTCACATTGATGCTGGTAAAACAACTACGACTGAACGTATTCTTTACTATACAGGTCGTATCCACAAAATTGGTGAAACACACGAAGGTGCTTCACAAATGGACTGGATGGAACAAGAACAAGACCGTGGTATTACAATCACATCAGCTGCTACAACAGCTCAATGGGATGGCCACCGTGTAAACATTATCGATACTCCAGGACACGTAGACTTCACTGTTGAGGTTGAACGTTCTTTACGTGTACTTGATGGTGCGGTTACTGTACTTGATGCTCAATCAGGTGTAGAACCTCAAACTGAAACAGTTTGGCGTCAAGCTACAACTTATGGTGTACCTCGTATCGTATTCGTAAACAAAATGGATAAATTAGGCGCTAACTTCGACTATTCTGTAAGTACATTACATGATCGTTTAGATGCTAACGCTGCACCTATCCAATTACCAATTGGTGCCGAAGACGAATTTGAAGCTATCATCGACTTAGTAGAAATGAAATGCTTCAAATATACTAATGACTTAGGTACTGAAATTGAAGAAATTGAAATTCCTGAAGATCACAAAGAAAGAGCAGAAGAAGCTCGTTCTAATTTAATCGAAGCAGTTGCAGAAACTAACGATGAATTAATGGAAAAATATCTTGGTGATGAAGAAATTTCAGTACCAGAATTAAAAGATGCAATTCGTCAAGCAACTACTGACGTAGAATTCTACCCAGTACTTTGCGGTACAGCATTCAAAAACAAAGGTGTTCAATTAATGCTTAACGCAGTAATTGACTACTTACCATCACCTTTAGATGTTAAACCAATCGTAGGCCATCGTGCTGAAAATCCTGAAGAAGAAGTAATTGCTAAACCAGACGATTCAGCTGAATTTGCTGCATTAGCATTCAAAGTTATGACTGACCCTTACGTTGGTAAATTAACTTTCTTCCGTGTATATTCAGGTACTTTAACATCAGGTTCTTACATTAAGAACTCAACTAAAGACAAACGTGAACGTGTAGGTCGTTTATTACAAATGCATGCTAACTCACGTCAAGAAATCGACACTGTTTACTCAGGCGATATCGCTGCTGCAGTTGGTCTTAAAGATACAGGTACTGGTGACACATTATGTGGTGAAAAGAATGACATTATCTTAGAATCAATGGAATTCCCTGAACCAGTTATCCACTTATCAGTAGAACCAAAATCTAAAGCTGACCAAGATAAAATGACTCAAGCTTTAGTTAAATTACAAGAAGAAGACCCTACTTTCCATGCACACACAGATGAAGAAACTGGACAAGTTATCATCGGTGGTATGGGTGAGTTACACTTAGACATCTTAGTTGACCGTATGAAGAAAGAATTCAACGTTGAATGTAATGTAGGTGCGCCAATGGTTTCATATCGTGAAACATTCAAGCAATCTGCACAAGTTCAAGGTAAATTCTCTCGTCAATCTGGTGGTCGTGGTCAATACGGTGATGTTCACATTGAATTCACTCCAAACGAAACTGGCGCAGGTTTCGAATTCGAAAACGCTATCGTTGGTGGTGTAGTTCCTCGTGAATACATTCCATCAGTTGAAGCTGGTCTTAAAGATGCTATGGAAAACGGTGTATTAGCTGGTTATCCATTAATCGATGTTAAAGCTAAATTATTTGATGGTTCATACCATGATGTCGATTCATCTGAAATGGCCTTCAAAATTGCTGCATCATTAGCACTTAAAGAAGCTGCTAAAAAATGTGATCCAGTTATCTTAGAACCAATGATGAAAGTAACAATCGAAATGCCTGAAGAATACATGGGCGATATCATGGGTGACGTAACAGCTCGTCGTGGACGTGTTGATGGTATGGAACCTCGTGGTAATGCACAAGTTGTTAACGCTTATGTACCACTTTCAGAAATGTTCGGTTACGCAACTTCATTACGTTCTAACACTCAAGGTCGCGGTACTTACACTATGTACTTTGATCACTATGCAGAAGTTCCAAAATCAATTGCTGATGATATCATCAAAAAAAATAAAGGTGAATAATTAAACTTGTTTTAGCTAGAATTTCTAGGTAAAATACAGCGTAAGCTTATTAATTAAGTGAACATCTTTATGAATTGATTTTTTACTGAAAATGCATTATAAATGAATTATGAATTCTAACAATCATTATGTCTCATGATGGTGAGAAACTATCATGAGAGATAATATTGAAATAACTTTTACTAGAATAGGAGAGATTTAATAATGGCAAAAGAAAAATTTGATCGCTCAAAAGAACATGCCAATATTGGTACTATCGGTCACGTTGACCATGGTAAAACTACTTTAACAGCTGCTATCGCAACTGTATTAGCAAAAAATGGTGACACTGTAGCACAATCATATGACATGATTGACAACGCTCCAGAAGAAAAAGAACGTGGTATCACAATCAATACTGCACACATCGAGTATCAAACTGACAAACGTCACTATGCTCACGTTGACTGCCCAGGACACGCTGACTATGTTAAAAACATGATCACTGGTGCTGCCCAAATGGACGGCGGTATCTTAGTAGTATCTGCTGCTGACGGTCCAATGCCACAAACTCGTGAACACATTCTTTTATCACGTAACGTTGGTGTACCGGCATTAGTAGTATTCTTAAACAAAGTTGACATGGTTGACGATGAAGAATTATTAGAATTAGTTGAAATGGAAGTACGTGACTTATTATCTGAATACGACTTCCCAGGTGACGATGTACCTGTAATCGCTGGTTCAGCATTAAAAGCTTTAGAAGGCGATGCTCAATACGAAGAAAAAATCTTAGAATTAATGCAAGCAGTTGATGATTACATTCCAACTCCAGAACGTGATTCTGACAAACCATTCATGATGCCAGTTGAGGACGTATTCTCAATCACTGGTCGTGGTACTGTTGCTACAGGCCGTGTTGAACGTGGTCAAATCAAAGTTGGTGAAGAAGTTGAAATCATTGGTATCCATGACACTTCTAAAACAACTGTTACTGGTGTAGAAATGTTCCGTAAATTATTAGACTACGCTGAAGCTGGTGACAACATCGGTGCATTATTACGTGGTGTTGCTCGTGAAGACGTACAACGTGGTCAAGTATTAGCTGCTCCAGGTTCAATCACACCACACACAAAATTCAAAGCAGACGTATACGTTTTATCTAAAGACGAAGGTGGACGTCACACTCCATTCTTCACAAACTATCGTCCACAATTCTATTTCCGTACTACTGACGTAACTGGTGTTGTTAACTTACCAGAAGGTACAGAAATGGTTATGCCTGGCGACAACGTTGAAATGACAGTAGAATTAATCGCTCCTATCGCGATTGAAGACGGTACTCGTTTCTCAATCCGTGAAGGTGGACGTACTGTAGGATCAGGCGTTGTAACTGAAATCTTCGAATAATTTTAATTATTCCTTATTTCTAAATGAGACTCCCTATTGGGAGTCTTTTTTTATTTTTGTAAATGTCATATTTACATTTTAATCTCATTTCTAGTTTTCAGATTATACTTTTTCAATCTCATTTTTAATAATAATAAAAAATGCCTATGATCAACTCAATATAAAAGTAATCATAGACATACAGAATCTAAATAAATTTATTCAATTTTAAAATACTTGTTCAATTTCTAAAATTTTTAAAAACTCACTAGCCGCATACTTAAATGCAGACTCATCGATGTCAAAGTGAGGGTTATGATGTGGCGCTGTTATGCCTTTGTCTGGATTACCACAGCCAGTTAAGAAAAACGCACCTGGACGTACTTTTAAATAGTGAGAGAAATCCTCACCAATCATCATTAATTCAGATTCATTAAAACGTAAATGTAAATCATTCGCTGCTTGTTTAACAACTTCATATGCATTTACATGATTATGTACAGGTAAATAACCACGAATGTATTCCAAGTCATAAGTTATGTCGTTTGCTAACGCAAGTCCTTGTAATAACTTATCCATTTTATTGTGTATATGAGTTTGAAGTTCTGTGTCGAATGTTCGCACAGTTCCTTTACAAAAGGCACTATCAGGAATAACACTATCCGATGATCCTGCTTGAATCATTCCGAATGTGAGCACTGCTTCTTTTACAGGATCAATTGTTCTAGAGATGATCTTTTGCGCACTTAGGATAAACTCTGCCATGATGACGATAGGGTCAATGGTTTCATGTGGCTTAGCACCATGTCCACCTTTACCTTTAATTGTAACTGAGAACTCATCTGGTGATGCCATAATAGCACCAGGTCTGGAATATATTGTACCAGTACGATAACCACTCCATAAATGTGTACCATAAATTTTGTCTACACCATTTAAGCAACCATCATCAATCATTTCTTGAGAACCACCAGGCATAATTTCCTCACCATATTGGAAGATAAAGACCACATTTCCTTTTAATAAATGACGGTGTTCATGCACAATTTCAGCGACACCTAATAAAATTGCTGTATGTCCGTCATGACCACATGCATGCATTAATCCATCATTTTTAGATTTATAGGGTACATCGTTAAGTTCTTGTACCGGCAAAGCATCAAAGTCAGCGCGAAAGGCCACAGTAGGGCCATTTTCTTTTCCTTTAAACGTTGCTTTAATACCATTACGCCCAATAGGTGATTCGATCTCGCAATCAAGATGACTGAGCTGATTTAGAATATAATTATGCGTCCAAGTTTCCTCGAAAGAAGGTTCAGGATATTGATGCATATATCTGCGCATCTGTATCATTCTATTTTCCTTATTACTGGCTAATTGAAACCAATCTAACACATTAACCACTTCTTCCTAATTATTATGAATTTTAGTATACCAAATTCTAATACAACTCAATAGTTTAATTATTTATTTTTTGAAAAATGAAGTGAAAATTACATGTTGTATGAACAATTGTACATGAGGTGAAGAATATGCAATATATTGAATTTACTGGAATGATAGTGCTTTCATGTTGGAGGAAAATCAGTTATGATTATGTTGATATAAAAAATACAAAGGGGATATGAATATGGTTCAATCACTACACAATTTCTTAGAAGAAAATATTCAATATTTAAAAGATAATGGATTATATAACGAAATCGATTCTATCGAAGGTGCTAATGGTCCAGAAATCACAATCAATGGGAAACAATATATTAACTTATCATCAAACAACTACTTAGGACTAGCGACAAATGAAGATTTAAAAACTGCTGCTAAACATGCTATCGATTCACACGGTGTTGGTGCTGGTGCCGTACGTTCAATCAACGGTACATTAGACCTACACGATGAATTAGAAGAGACTTTAGCTAAATTCAAAGGTACTGAAGCAGCTATCGCTTATCAATCAGGTTTCAACTGTAACATGGCAGCTATTTCAGCAGTAATGAACAAAAACGATGCGATTCTTTCAGATGAATTAAACCATGCTTCAATTATTGATGGTTGTCGTCTATCTAAAGCTAAAATCATCCGTGTTAATCACTCTGATATGGATGACTTAAGAGCTAAAGCAAAAGAAGCTGTAGAATCTGGTCAATATAATAAAGTAATGTACATTACTGATGGTGTATTCAGTATGGATGGAGATGTTGCTAAATTACCAGAAATAGTTGAAATTGCTGAAGAATTCGGTTTGATTACTTATGTTGATGATGCACATGGTTCAGGCGTTATGGGTAAAGGTGCAGGTACGGTTAA
The DNA here is from genome assembly GCF_001810405.1 of Staphylococcus sp. HMSC069D12. NCBI lineage: Bacteria > Bacillati > Bacillota > Bacilli > Caryophanales > Staphylococcaceae > Staphylococcus > Staphylococcus sp. HMSC069D12. The sequence goes on along the minus strand of NZ_KV801099.1, from coordinate 15,077 downwards.
ACATTTTGGCCTACAAGATAAAATTGACTTCCAAATCGGTACACTTTCTAAAGCTATCGGTGTAGTTGGAGGTTACGTAGCAGGAACTAAAGAATTAATTGATTGGTTAAAAGCTCAATCACGTCCATTCTTATTTTCAACTTCTTTAGCACCTGGAGATACAAAAGCAATTACAGAAGCTGTGAAGAAATTAATGGCTTCTACTGAATTACACGATCAATTATGGGATAACGCTAAATATTTAAAAGATGGCTTAGAAAAACTTGGATTCAATACTGGTGAATCAGAAACACCAATTACACCAGTTATTATTGGTGATGAAAAAGAAACTCAAGAATTTAGTAAACGTCTTAAAGATGAAGGTGTGTATGTAAAATCTATCGTATTCCCAACAGTACCTCGTGGTACAGGTCGTGTAAGAAACATGCCTACAGCAGCGCATACAAAAGAAATGTTAGATAAAGCAATTGCTGCTTATGAAAAAGTTGGTAAAGAATTAGGTACTATTAAATAAATTAAAATGGAAGATAGAATTTTTAGACTGGGATGATATTCATTGTCCCAGTCTTTTTATTGTGACAAAAAGCTGATTTTGAAATTTATGCTTTGTTTTTATGTGAGGAACAGATTAGTATTTTGGTAAAATTGATTTATAACAAATAATTTTAAAATATGAAGTGAGAAACTAAAACAATATAAGCTTATAGTGCAGAAGGAGGGATACTCGTGTTACGTTTAAGACAATTGAGTTATGCAGATAAAGATGCTTTAACGAAGTACCTCCAAGAATGGTATGTGAATGGTGAACCAATAGTGCCTTCAAACACTGACATGTCAAGGTATGAATCATTTGAGAGTATGGTAGACCGTCTAAACAGTACTGAAGTTGATGAAGACTGGGTACCGACGACAACATTATTTTGCTTCGAGGATGAGATGATTGTTGGTGCAGTCGATATTCGTCATTACTTGAATCAACGCTTAGTAAACATAGGTGGTCATGTAGGTTACGGAGTGTGTAAGTCACGTAGAGGACAAGGTATTGCTTCGTTGATGCTGCAAGAGGCTAAAGCTTTTTTAAAAGAAATAGGCGTAGATAAAGTGTTAATGACTACAAATCCCAAAAACGTTGCCTCTCAAAAAGTGATCAAACATAGTGGTGGTTATGAAATTGAATCTTACGTTAAAAAGAATGGAAATTTGGTCAGTCGGTTTGAAATTCCTAATGATTGAAGGTTAGATGAATGAAGGATTTAAAAGTAGTATATGCATTGATACAAAATGAAGAGGGAAACGTGTTATTAGTTCATAATACAGATGGTGGCGGATGGTCATTACCAGGTGGCAAAGTTGAATACGGTGAAACTTTAGTTGAAGCGCTAAAGCGTGAAGTTAGAGAAGAAACAGGATTATTCGTTGAAGTTAACGACATAGTAAGTGTTAATGAGGGTAAATCGACACAGATGAATGTTCATACACTTTTTATCATGTTCAAAGCACAGGTTCAAGATTATACAACAGACATACAAATGAAAGATGAAATTTCGACATTAGGTTGGTTCTCGGTTCCAGAAGCTGATGAAAAGTTAATCTATTATCATCATAGTTTGAATGCGTTTTTAAATAATAAGGCTACTTATTATGATGAGGGTTTCGTGGATTGAAATGTGAAAAAGAGGATGAGCCAAATATAATATTTTAATCATTCATAGTACATTTGCAGAAGCTAACTCAACTGAAAAGACACTTAAATCAAACACATCAAAATTTTTAGTACATTTAAGAGTGAAATCTAGCTAAAGAATTTAAAAGATTAATGAATAAAGCAAATTAGAGTGGCACAACGATTTCGTCGTGCCACTCTAGGCGTCAAAAGTTTATAAATAGTTTCATAATAAGCATGAAATCTCAAGGCTACACTTCTGTGCAAACCTTTTATTTATAGTAATAAGATAGCACCATTAACATATAAGCACAATACTAAATTAATACTTTAATCAAACTAACTTAACATATACATATTTTTGAAATAATTGTATTAATAATGCCATTTAACAATGACAATTTGGGGTTTTGATGGGTAAAAGATAAATAGATATTAAATATAAAGTGGAGGTATCAGACATGTTAGTTTTGAATGAACAAGACCAGCAATCATTATTAGACATGAAAGAAGTCATTGATGAGGTTGCGAATTCATTAAAGGCGTTTTCAGAGGGGAAGACAGACACACCGTTAAGGTATGTCTTACCGTTTAATGAAAGTAATAGATATTTAGTTATGCCAGCATTATCTGATGATCTTAAAGTGGTTGGTATTAAAACAGTTACATTTGCGCCAGATAATCCTAAAAAAGGTAAAAAGACAATTACAGGATCAGTGTTATTAAGTGATTATGAAACTGGGGAAACATTAGCTGTATTAGATGGCAGTTATTTAACTAAGATTCGTACAGGTGCTATCTCTGGAGTAGCAACTAAATACTTAGCACGAGAAGATGCTAAAACACTATGTGTTATTGGTTCTGGTGATCAAGCACAAGGACTAATTGCTGCACTAATGGCAGTTAGACATATCGATACAATTCACTTTTCGAGTCGTACTAAGGAAAATGCAGAACGTTTAGCTCAAGAAGTAGCTAATAATTATAATGTATCGACGAAAGTCTTTGAAGAAGCGGATGATGCGATGGAAGAGGCTGACGTTGTTGTAACTGCGACAAATTCTAATCATCCGGTATATTCACATTCATTACACCCCGGCGTTCATTTAAACGCAGTAGGCTCATTTAAACCAGATATGCAGGAATTACCATCAGAGTCTATGTTAGTAGCTAATAAAATTGTTGTTGAGTCAGTAGAAGCTGCGATGGAAGAAACTGGCGATTTAAAGGTACCTCAAGAAGAAGGCATTATAACGAAAGATTCATTACATGGAGAATTAGGGGATATCGTAGCTGGTAAAGTTTCAGGACGTGAAGATGATAAGGAAGTAACGCTGTTTAAATCAGTAGGGTTAGCAATTGTAGATATCGTTGTTGCTAATTATTTCTATAAAAAAGCAGTAGCAAATAAAGAAGTATAATGCAGAAGTAGTTTTAATATTGTAAGGAAATTGCAAGTGTAAGTATGTAATTTTAAATAAATAGGCTGCCGGGCCACTAAAAATTAAAGTATTCACATTAAATAACTTACTGTGAGTACCTACACTTTTTAAAAATTATGAATAAACCATGTAAATGACATATTGTTAATTGTCATCTACACGGTTTTAAATTTGTAATTATGCTGATTTTTTACGAGTTCGGATGTAAATTAATCCTGTTCCTGTTACTACTAATATAATAGCGATACCATGTTCTAAACTATTATCTTTCATACCTGCATTTGGTAATGATGTGATGGCGTCATGTTCTTGTGTAAACATAAGATTTGAATTTTTAGAAGCATTACTATTAGTAGTTATTAGTGTCTCATTATAAAAATTATCTTTAGGATTCATTTGAACTGGGAATTTAATGACATCTTTACAATGTTGTGAATGACTTGCATTACCAGTCAATTGGTCTCGTGTTCCTTTGTTGTTATTAGAAATACTCACTAAGTTTGAAGTAGGGTGATGTTCGATTGCATTTCCTTTTATGTTGTTAGTATGCATCTTGTCGGTAGCGCTTGGAATGACAATATTATCATCAGTGCTATTATGAGTTTGATTATTGTTAGCTGGGATTTCAATTACGTTGTCATTATCTTTTTGATGGTCTTTATTAGGGAATTCAATGACATTATCTTTATTAGAAGAATCAGCTTGTTTATCGTCTTTAGTATTGTCATCATTATCATTAATATGACCAGTATTGTCTTTGTCATCATTGCTTGAATCTGGTGTTTGTTGTTGGCCATTTTGTCCATTAGTTGAATGATTATTATCATTATCTTCTTTACCAGTATTTGGTTGTTCATTACTTTCCGGTAGACCATTAATGATACGTACAGGTTCTTCGGTATTGTATTGATTTAAATCTGTATTCTTAATATATTGAGCGACAACTGCATCTAAAGAAATGCCTTCCTCACGTTGTCCACCAAACATATCATAGCCATCTCCTTGATTAGCTGTGAAGTCATTGGTAGTTACATAGTAAGTACGGTTAGGATCTAGATTTTCATATTCTCCATTCTCTTTATTCAGTACCTTGATTGCATTAATGCGTTGGCCAGATGCTTTATTGATATCATAATACACTCTGAGTGAGTCAGATACTTGTAAGAATCCTCCATTTGCACCTAAGACCCTATTACCGTCATGAGTTTCAGTATCAGCACTTAAACTGTGTTCAAATGCTTTTTCAACATCTGAACCTTTCACTTGAATTTGAGAAATTAAATTACCGAATGGTAACACTGTTATGATGTCATTTTCAGTAACCTCACCTTTTTCAATTGAAGCTCGAATACCACCACCGTTAGTGATTGCGAAATCAGGTTGGTGTGAGAAGTTCTTAGAGGCATATGCTTCCATAGCATCCGTAATTAGGTTACCTAGGTTTGTTTCTTGCGTGCGCGCTTGAGCACGTTCACCATTTAACGTCACTGTATTATTAGGTATAACAACTGTTGATGTTTCTTTTAAGAAGTCGTCATTTGCCTTTTTAGTTTGTGCATCAATTTGTGAGTCAGGTGTGATATCTTTGGCGTCCGCTACATTGATTAATGATGCTTTGATATCAGACGCTTTTTGATTTTGAAAAGTAAAATCCACACGTCCTACATTTGCTAGTGCAGTACCAGTTTGAGCGAGTAGATTATTGGTACCATAATGTTCACCGTTATCAATCACGGTATGTGAGTGACCATCTAATACGAAGATAGGTTGTTTAAATGAACCGTCTTTCGTAAGTTGATCAATTAAATAATCTCCACGCCAAGTTTTTTGCGTCGATTTATCTACACCTAAGTGCGATAAGATAACGAATGCATCGACATTGTTTTTAATCTCATTCATGGCTTGTTTGACACTAGATAATGGGTCTTTATATTCAACACCTTCAACAGCAGTAGGCGACGTTTTAGTTTTTGTTTCAGGTGTCGTGACACCTACAATACCATAACGGACATTGTTTTTAGTTACTGTAGTTGAAGGATCAAATACGCGTTTACCATTTTTGTAGATATTAGAAGAAACAATGGGAAAGTTTAATTGTTTCTGCAATTTAAGTAATTGGTCATAACCAAAGTCAAATTCATGGTTTCCGACAGTCATTGCATCATAGCCAACGCTATTCATAGCTTTGGCCATTTCTTCTCCCTTTGAATTGTTAGAAACAGGTAAACCTTGAAAAGCATCTCCTGAATCCACCATTAAATCCGGATTATATTTGTCTTTAAGACCTTTTACTTTAGCCATACCGATGACTCTTCCATCATCCTCTACAAATCGGCCATGAATATCATTTGTATGTAAAATTGTATGTTCATTTGTGCTGTCAGAAGTAGTTGCCATTCTTTTGTTGACAGTCACATGTTGAGATTTCGGTGCTGCTTGTTCTGATGTAATATTGCTATTTTTAGATACTTGCTTTGAAGCAGGTGTAGATTGTTGTGATTCTGGAACATTACGCTTTTGCTGTTGTTGAGTTGATTCTTGAGGTGTTTGTTTAACTTTAGTGGAAGTAGATTCTTTTGTAGTTTCTACTTGCATAGACTTGCTTTGCTCCGACGTCGAAGGAGAATGTTTCACCTCCGTATCATGGGATTGCGATGTATTATTTTCATTTGAAGTGGATTCAGACGATGCTTTTTCTTGTGAAGATGTATTATTTTCGCTTGTAGCAGGTTCAGGTGTAGCTTTTTCTTGTGAAAAGACAGAACCTTGAGATGAATTATTATGCTTCTCTGAAATAGTGTTTTGTGTTGTAGACGTTTCAACATTAAGATGTGAAGTTGTTTCAGACGAAGGTGTGGCTTGGTAATTATGTGAAACGTTGTTTGACTCAAGAGATAAAGGTTTATTAGTAGATTCAATGTTAGCTGATGATGCTTCTTTTGAAGCAGATTGTGGTACTTCTGCGGTAGCTGTTGTGTTAGTGGCTTGAGTTGTCTGTGATTCAGCTGCATAAGAGATACCAGTGGTAATACTAAATACGATAAAACATAAAACTAAAAGTGGAATAAGATATCGCTTCATATTTGCCTCCTTTATTAGATGAAATTTACATTCTCATATTAGCATAAGTCGCAAAGCCTTAAGCTTACTCATTAAATTATTTACAATAATTTTAAAAACAATTAATAAATATAACGTTATGAAGAGTATGTATCTCTGACTTTTCAAAAATAAAATGAATTTAAAAGAGTGTACTTTGTGAGTATACAAGAAAGCGCTTTTATATTATAATAAGCATGTAAATAGGGAGTATGTACACCCTAGAAGGACAATTATTCGTGGTAAACACACAAAGGGAGTTTTTTATTTATGGAAAGAATCGTAATTACAGGAGCACTTGGTCAAATTGGTACTGAGTTGGTATTAAAATGCAGAGAAATTTACGGAAATGACAATGTATTAGCTACGGATATTAGAGAGCCGGAAGAAGATTCACCAGTTAACAATGGTCCGTTTGAAGTATTAGATGTTACAAATCGTGAAGCTATGATGGCAATCGTTGAGAACTTTAAAGCAGATACGTTAATGCATATGGCTGCATTATTATCAGCGACTGCAGAGAAAAATCCTTTATTAGCATGGGATTTAAATATGGGCGGTCTAATGAACGCATTAGAAACAGCTAGAACGTATGAATTACATTTCTTCACACCAAGTTCAATTGGTGCATTTGGTGATTCAACGCCTAAGAAAGATACGCCACAAAATACAATTCAACAACCTACTACAATGTATGGTGTGAACAAAGTTGCTGGTGAGTTATTATGCCAATACTATTTCACAAAATTTGGTGTCGATACGCGTAGTGTGAGATTCCCAGGACTTATCTCTCATGTTAAAGAACCAGGTGGCGGTACTACTGATTATGCTGTTGAAATTTATTTTGAAGCGGTTAGAAAAGGTCGTTACACAAGCTATATTGCTAAAGACACATACATGGATATGATGTATATGGATGATGCAATTGATGCAATTATTAAATTAATGGAAGCAGATAGCGACAAACTTGTAACACGTAATGGCTATAACTTAAGTGCTATGAGTTTTGAACCTGAGCAAATTAAAGCTGAAATCCAAAAACATTATCCTGACTTCGCATTAGATTATGAAGTAGATCCAGTACGTCAAGCAATTGCTGATAGCTGGCCAGATAATATTGATACAAGTTATTCTCGTAAAGAGTGGGGCTTTAACCCTAAATACGATTTAGCTGGTATGACTGAATTAATGTTAAAAGCAATTGAAGAAAAAGAACAAAATAAATAAAATTTGACTGTCATACAAGTCATATAACACAGAACCTCAGACGAAATGTTTGAGGTTTTCTTTTTTATCCGAAATTAGTTAGTAACGGCCATTAAAAATTTACTAAAGTATGTTATTTTTAAAGAAAGGGTTTACAATTAGTGTTTAGTTTGAATTTTTAGAAAATTCATTGAATCAACATTACGAGATTGCTATAATTTAATATACTATTACTAACTAAGATTTATTTAGGAGGCTTTCATCATGTCAGAAAAAGTTAAATTTGAACAAAGCGACTCGCTTAAAGAAAAACCAGAAGGTAATTTAGGATTCGGTCAATACTTTACAGATTATATGTTAAGTTTTGATTATGATGTAGATAAAGGTTGGCATGATTTAAAAATTGTTCCTTACGCACCATTTGAAGTTTCACCAGCTGCACAAGGTCTTCACTATGGACAAGCGGTATTTGAAGGTTTAAAAGCATACAAACATGAAGGAGAAGTTGTATTATTTAGACCAGACCAAAACTTCAAACGTATTAATGATTCATTAGCACGATTGGAAATGCCTAAAGTAGATGAAGAATTATTACTAGAAGGTTTAAAACAATTAGTAGACGTTGAACGTGATTGGGTACCGGAGGGAGAAGGACAATCATTATATATCCGTCCGTTTGTATTTGCGACTGAAGGCATTTTAGGAGTAAGAGCATCTCATCAATACAAATTATTAATTATTTTATCTCCATCAGGCGCATATTATGGCGGAGACACTTTAAAAACAACTAAAATTTACGTTGAAGATGAATATGTTCGTGCCGTACGCGGTGGTGTAGGATTCGCTAAAGTAGCAGGTAACTATGCTGCAAGCTTATTAGCACAAACAAATGCTAATAATTTAGGCTATGATCAAGTATTATGGTTAGACGGTGTAGAACAAAAATATGTTGAAGAAGTTGGTAGTATGAACATCTTCTTCGTTGAAAATGGTAAATTAGTTACACCTGCTTTAAATGGAAGTATCTTACCAGGTATTACACGTAAATCAATCATTGAATTAGCTAAAGAGTTAGGCTATGAGGTTGAAGAACGTAAAGTGTCAATCGATGAATTATTCGAAGCTTACGACAAAGGTGAATTAACTGAAGTATTCGGTTCAGGTACAGCAGCAGTTATTTCTCCAGTCGGTACATTAAAGTATGAAGATAGAGAAATCGTTATTAACAATAACGAGCCAGGAGAAATTACTAAAAAATTATACGACACATATACTGGTATCCAAAGTGGTAAATTAGAAGATACACATGGTTGGCGTGTAGTTGTCCCAGAATATAAATAAGGTAAGTTTAAAGAACTAGAAATCCTGAGGAATCGAGGTTTCTAGTTTTTTTGTTTTATTGCGAAGGATTAAATATAAGATTGCTGATTTATTATTAGAAATAGATAGAAACTTTTGAAAATAATACAGAAATCATTAAAAGACTTGCAATGGCACTTGATCAACAAGAATTGAATAAATAAGATTCAGATGTTCTCTTTATATTACTTCAACATAAAATTTTTGGAAGTAAATATTCTAGAATTACTATTAAAGGAGTTAAAGATATCGCAGGATATTCAAGAAATAAAGTTAATGAAATAATAAAAAATATGAAAGCAAATTAATTAAGTTAAAAAGTAATCCTGTTGTTTACGAGGTGAAGGATAGTTACGCACAAGAATTGCTTTCTATGCAAAACAATATAAATTGAAATATTTAAGCATACAAATACGCAATATTAATGGGCAATTACGCAATAAACGCCAAATTTATCCTCAGGTGCTTACAATAAAAGTGTAATTTAAATATTAATAAAGGAGTGGAATCAAATGACAGACGTATTCGGTTTCATAAACAAAGCGATTGACTTTATTAGCAGCATTTTAGTACACGGTGAACCTAAATAATTATTTTTATAATGAAAAATCACCCCGGTGTTAGATTAAAAATCTAATTTTCGGGGTGAATTATTTATATCGGTTTTTAAATTACACAATCATAAATTTAGCTTAATTGAATCAACGTAGGCAAATGATAAATGAAACGGTATTGATTCGCGTATTTTTGAAACTTAAAAGATATTAAATAAGTTTGTATACTAAAATATAAAGATGATTGGGGGATTGAATGGAATTTAAACTAATTACTTATTTCGATGAAAGCTACATTGATTCAATTTACGAAACATATCAATCAGTTGGTTGGTTAAAACATGATAAAGATAAGATACGAAAAATTTTTGAGAATAGTACGCACGTAGTCTTAGCAATTTATGATAATAAAGTCATTGGTTTTGCTAGAGCATTATCAGATGGTGTATTCAATGCAGCTATTTATGACTTAATTGTTAATAAAGATTTTCAAAATAATCAAATTGCTATGCATATGCTTAAACACATTCTTAAGGAAATAGGGTCACTTTCATGTATCCATTTAATCTCAACTATCGATAATTTAGAATTTTATCAAAAGGCTGGATTTAAAAAATTGAAAACTGGTATGGTTATATATCAAGATAAACGCCTAACAGATACATATACTGAATAATTGGTAGATGGAATATTAAATCATTCTATTGAGTCTAAAATAAAAATTTGTATTACAATAGAAGAGTTAATAATCATAATTCACAGGAGTGTTATGAAAATGGAATGGATATTATTTGATAAAGACGGGACTTTAATAGAATTTGATAAGAGTTGGGAGAAAATTGGTATAAGATTAGTGGATAGTCTTTTAGATGAATTCCCAGTAGCTAATAAAGAAGTTGCGCATCGACAATTAGGTGTTCTTGATAATGCAATCATTCCTGATTCTGTAATGGGTTCAGGATCACTAGATGAAATGATTAAAGCTTTTAATAACGTTGTTGGTAAAGATGTCTCAACTTGGACACGTAATACGAGCCAGGAACTTGTTGATACACGTGTGCCAGAGAACAACTGGATTGATGGTGTGTATGATATGATTCAATCTTTAAAAAAAGACGGCTATAAAATTGGAATTGTTACAAGTGATTCACGAAAAGGCGTATTGCAATTTCTTGAGGATACCAATTCTAAAGACGCTTTCGACTTAGTTATCTCTACAGAATCACATGCAGCGGAAAAGCCAAATCCAGCAGTATTAAACCCACTGTTTGATTCTTATGATGTCAAACCTGAAGATGTAGTTATAGTAGGAGATACTAATAACGACATGAAAACAAAGGTTAATGCTGAATTAGGTTTAGCAATTGGTGTGCTTACTGGTATAGCTAAAAAAGAAGAGTTAGTAGATGCTGATGTGATAATAGAGACAGCTGTGAGTGTGCCCGAAGTCTTAAAACAATATATTGAAAACAAATAAGATAAAAAATGTAAAAACGCTACACAATGAGTTTGAAATGTGTAGCGCTTGTTTATGTTAACGATTATCTACCTTGCGATAAGTATTAATTACATGAGCAATTTTATCAATAATTGGGTCTAAAGAGTCTAGGTTTTCATGAATATCATATTCGTTGATGTTAACGCGCACGACCGGACAGGCATTAAAGTTATTTATCCAGTTATCATAACGTTTGAATAACTTTTGCCAATACTCAGGATCCGTATTAATTTCCATATCACGACCACGTGCTTTGATACGCTCAATTACTTCATTGTAGTCGCACTCAAGATAAATTAATACATCAGGTTTAGGGAAGTAAGGTGTCATTACCATTGCATTGAACAACTCAGAATATGTTTTAAAATCATCTTCATTCATAGTACCTTGTTCTTCATGCATTTTCGCGAAAATATCAACATCTTCATAAATAGAGCGATCTTGAATGAATCCACCACCATATTCAAACATACGTTTTTGTTCTTTAAAACGTTCTGCTAAAAAGTAGATTTGTAAGTGGAAACTCCAACGTTCAAAGTCATCATAAAATTTATCTAGATAAGGATTATGATCAACATTTTCAAAAGAGGTTTTAAAATTCAATTTGTCAGCTAAAGCCTGTGTCAATGTCGATTTCCCAACACCAACGGTACCAGCAATGGTGATTATTGCGTTTTGAGGTACTTTATAATTATTCATGTTCAATTGCTCCTATCATAGGTCTTATTTTTTCTAAAATTGATTGATAATCTGAGTCATTTTTAACAAAATCAATTTCACTTGTATTAATTAAGACGACATTCGCGCCTTCACTTTTCATGGCATTATAAAATGTTAAATAATCTTCTTTGAGATTCAATAAATAGTCATCCTCAATATGATGTTCAAAACTACGATTACGTTGAGCTATTCTTTGTTTCAGAACATCCAAATCAGCATCTAAGAAAATAATCATGTTAGGCATTTCAAGATCTTCAGTTAAAATATTGAAAATGCGATCAAATTTATCAAATTCATTATTACTCAACGTGTTACGAGCGAAAATTTTATTTTTATAAATATGATAATCGCTAACAACACCTTGAGTCATTTTAGCGATATCTTTTGCCTGTTTATATCGATTACAGAGGAAAAACATTTCTGTTTGAAAACTCCATTTAGAAATATCATCGTAGAAGTCAGATAAAAATGGATTTTCATCAATTATTTCTTTTTCTTCATAGTAATTTAATGTTTGGCTAAGCTTATGAGTTAGGGAGGATTTACCTACACCAATTGGGCCCTCAATTGCGATAAATGGTTTGTTCATAATCACATCTCCAAATGTTAAAATAGACAATGAGTATTGTATCATAAGTGAGGTATAACACACATGGCAAATGATGAATATTACATGAAATTAGCGATTGAAGAAGCTAAAAAAGCTCAAAAACTTGGAGAAGTTCCTATAGGCGCAATCATAGTTAAAAACAATGAAGTCATAGCAAGCGCACATAACTTAAGAGAAACTGCGCAGCTAACTACGGCTCACGCAGAACATATCGCTATTGAACGTGCTTCAAAAGTAGTTGGAAGTTGGCGTTTAGAAGAATGCAAATTATATGTGACACTTGAACCGTGCGTCATGTGTGCCGGTGCCATTGTGATGAGTAGAATTCCTAAAGTGGTATACGGCGCCACTGATCCTAAAGGTGGATGTAGTGGTAGCTTGATGAATCTATTAGAAGAATCTCGATTTAATCATAGAGCTGAAGTTATTAAAGGCGTACTTGAGCAAGAATGTGGTGATTTATTACGAAACTTCTTCCGTGAGCTAAGATTAAAGAAGTCTAAAGGGAACATGTAAGCGTACAAATTGAGCTATATTTGTTAAAATAATACACGTGAATTAAGTGTTCAAGTTGAGATTTTAAATTTTAACTTTAAGATGTTTTTTTAAGATAAATAGCAATTAATTAAGAGAATGAAACGAGGTAACTGTATGATTAAATTAATAGCAACAGATATGGATGGCACATTGTTAAATGCTGCACATGAAATTTCTCAAGAAAATGTTGATGCAATAAAATATGCACAATCACAAGGGATAACAGTTGCCATTGCGACAGGTCGTGCATTTTATGAGGCAAATACACCTGTAGCTGAGACAGATTTAAGCGTACCATATATTTGTTTAAATGGTGCAGAAGTACGTGATGAATCATTTAATATTATGAATACGTCTAATTTAAATCATGAATTAGTGGAACGCATTAAATCAATTCTAGATAAAAATGACGTATATTATCAAATTTATACTAATAGAGGGATTTATACAGAAGATCCAACCAAAGATTTAGATATTTACTTAGATATTGCTAAACAAGCAGGACAAGAAGCGGATGTTGAAAAGATTAAACAAGGCATTCAAAAGCGCATAAATAATGGGACATTAAAAGTTGTAAATAGTTATGAAGAAATTGAAGATATCCCGGGCGAATTAATCATGAAAGTGTTAGCTTTTAATCCGGATTTAGAGAAAATTAATGCCATTGGAGCAGAACTTTCAGCTATTCCAAGTTTAGCTATTTCATCATCTTCACGCGGAAATCTTGAGATTACACATTTTGACGCGCAAAAAGGAATAGCGTTAGAGTCTATTGCTAATCAATTAAATATTGATTTAAAAGACGTTATGGCTTTAGGCGATAACTTGAATGACGTATCAATGCTAGAGCGTGTAGGTTATCCTGTTGCAGTAGAAAACGCTATGCCTGAAGTTAAAGCAGTTGCTAAATACATAACGGACACAAATGAAAATAGTGGTGTTGGAAAAGCCATAATGAAGTTATTGAAAGAAGAAAATAATTAATATTAAGAGGTGTATAGTAGAAATGAAAGGACTTATAATTGTTGGTAGTGCCAAAGTTGGCTCACATACAAATGCGTTAGCTAAATATTTAGTGGGACAGTTTGATACACATGATTTAGATGTTGATATTTATGATTTAGCAGAACGCCCATTAAATCAATTAGACTTTTCTGGGACAACGCCGTATATCGATGAAATTAAAACCAATATTAAAGATTTTCAAGAAAAAGTAATGGCAGCAGACTTCTTAGTACTTGGAACTCCTAATTATCATGGTTCATATTCTGGCATCTTAAAAAATGCATTAGATCATATCAATATGGATTATGTCAAAATGAAACCAGTAGGATTAATCGGTAATAGCGGAGGTATCGTAAGTTCAGAACCATTATCACATTTACGTGTTATTGTGCGCAGTTTATTAGGTATCGCTGTGCCTACACAAATTGCTACACATGACTCAGACTACAGTAAACTTGACGATGGTACATTATATCTTGATGATGACCAATTTCAGTTGCGTGCAAAATTATTTGTAGACCAAATTGTATCATTTGTGAATAACAGTCCGTACGAACATTTAAAATAAATTTTAATTACCTAAAAAAACACATATATATAATAGTAGAAACTAGTTTTTTAAGAACGATAATTATCGTTCTTTTTTTATTGTTTAAAAAAAGAATATTTTAGCAAACCATTTATAAAAAATATAGAAGTGTAGCACAACCACCTTATTATTCATGATTTAAGAATAAAAAATAATTAATTTTTAAGTAAAAATGTGTCCGTAGCATACTTAATTTGAGTATGCTATGGACATTTTATTTAAATAGAATTAGGGAACAATTTTTATTATGCTTAGTAAATTAGAATAACGAAAATTAAATATAATTGAATAAAAAAATTATTATAAAATTGTAAATATTTAAAAAAAACGGAAATTTATATTGTAACTACATATAAAACATGATAGGTTTTACATGAGTGTTGTGTTCAATTAATTTGAAAAATAGGGGTGTGAGTTATTTGAAGAAAAAGTAAAATAAAAGATTAGATTTCTTACCTAATATCAATAACAAATATTCAATTCGAAAATTTACAGTAGGGACAGCATCAATTTTAGTTGGTGCAACATTAATTTTCGGCGTAGCGCATGATGAAGCGAAAGCAGCTGAAGACACTAAAACTGAAGAAGGAGTTACAAGTAACTCAAATGAATCGGCTCAATCTTCTTCTGAAACAGCAAACACAGGAGTAGAAACTACAGAACAAGCAACAGCTGAACAACCGACAACAGAAGAGAAGGCAATTGAAGAAAGTACAACAGAACAACCATCAACAGAAGAGAAGGCAACTGAAGAAAGTACGACAGAACAACCATCAACAGAAGAGAAGGCAAGTA
>NZ_KV801098.1:0-323 GCF_001810405.1 Staphylococcus sp. HMSC069D12 | reverse complement strand
GATAATCATTCAGCATATGCGTTTATCAAACGTCTCATTAAACAATTTGGTAAACCTCAAAAGGTAATTACAGATCAGGCACCTTCAACGAAGGTAGCAATGGCTAAAGTAATTAAAGGTTTTAAACTTAAACCTGACTGTCATTGTACATCGAAATATCTGAATAACCTCATTGAGCAAGATCACCGTCATATTAAAGTAAGAAAGACAAGGTATCAAAGTATCAATACAGCAAAGAATACTTTAAAAGGTATTGAATGTATTTACGCTCTATATAAAAAGAACCGCAGGTCTCTTCAGATCTACGGATTTTCGCCATGCCA